>JAAXHV010000464.1 GCA_012270695.1 Gammaproteobacteria bacterium
ATTCTGTTATCTCTGTGTGCTCTGTGTGCTCTGCGGTGAAAAAACTTCCCGGCGGCGCGCCTCATCCCGGGCGAGCACGCTACCGGCGCCGACCCTGTACCGTTGCAACGCCTGCATGATGGCAATCAGGCATTCGTCGCGTAATTGCTCCAGTTCCTTCACTGTCCGGCCTGCGGCCTGTCGCCGGGTTCCGGCAACCATCTTGTCTATCAGTTCATCTGAAAGATCGGGCGCTTCCAGTTTTGTCCAAGGCAGTTTCAGCATAGGGCCGAACTGTTTCATAAAATCGCGCATGCCCGCATCCCCGCCTGCCATGTGGAAAGCCAGACAGGTACCCATGAAGGCCCAGCGCAGGCCGGGACCATAGGTGATGGCTGCGTCAAGCTCCTCGGTGTCGGCGACGTCATCATTGACCAGGTGCAGGATTTCCCGCCAAAGGGCTTCCTGTAAGCGGTCGGAGAGGAAGCCTTCTATTTCGCTGCGCACCCGTAACGGGTGCATACCCAGGTCAGTATAGAATGCCGCAGCGCGGTCTATAGTCTCAGCGGCGGTCAGCCTGCCGCCCAGCACTTCCACCAGCGGCAACAGGTATACCGGATTGAACGGATGCCCGACCATAACCCGTTCCGGCTGCTTGCAGTCAGCCTGGAAATCAGATGGCAATAATCCCGAGGTGCTGGAGGCGATGATGACATCGGCGCGGCTGTTGGCGTCAATTCTGGCATGCAGGTTACGCTTCAATTCCAACCGCTCCGGGGCGCTTTCCTGGATGAAGTCAGCAACCGCACAGGCTGCCTCCAGCGAGTCGGCATAGCGCAGCCGGTCCAGGCTGGCCCCGGGGTAGAGGCCGACCTTGTTTAACGCCGGCCAGGCATTATCCAGCGCGGCTCTCAGCCTGTCCTGCCAGCCAGCGCCCGGGTCCCAGGCGACCACGTCATAGCCATGCGCCAGTATGCGCGCCGCCCAGCCGGCGCCGATAACGCCGCTTCCGACAATAGCTACGGTACGAATATTTTCATTAATCCGCATTTCTCATGCGCGTCTGGTCAGGCCGAATTTTGCACGGGTCTCATCGGCACCCAGGACGCTGGCGCCCATCAGTTCGACGATGCTGCGCGCCCGTTCCACCAGTTGCGCGTTAGTGGCGAACACACCTTTCTCCAGGTAAAGGTTATCTTCCAGGCCCACACGCACATTGCCGCCGAGTATCACGGCCTGCGCGGCAAATGCCATCTGGTAGCGCCCCAGGGCAAACGCGGTCCAGTTAGCGGCAGGTGGCAACTGGTCAACCAGGGATTTGAGAATGCCGACGTCCGCGGGCGCACCCCAGGGAATGCCGTGGCAGAGTTGGAACAGAGGCGGTGACTCCAGCAAATCTTCCTTGAGCATTTGCAGCGCAAAACTCAGGTTGCCCGTATCGAAAATTTCCAGTTCCGGTTTCACACCCAGTTCCCGTATGCGTTTTGCGCCTCGGCGCAGCATATCAGGCGTAGAGATATAAACCAGGCTCCCGTCTCCGAAATTGAGCGAACCGCAATCCAGGGAGCAGATCTCCGGCAACAGTTCCTCCACGTGAGGCAGGCGCTCTGCTGCGCCGATGAGATCGGTATCTTGCCCGAATTCAGTCGGCGCATCATCAGGCCCGATGACGAGGTCTCCACCCATCCCCGCAGTCAGGTTGATGACCACATCCGTTTCGGCAGAGCGAATGCGCTCGACCGTCTCCCGGTAGAGCGCCACGTCACGAGCCCCCTTACCGGTCTCGGGGTCGCGCACATGGCAATGGACGATGGCCGCCCCGGCCTTGGCTGCATCGATAGCGGCGCCGGCAATCTGTTCCGGAGTAATCGGAATTGCAGGATGTTTCCCGACCGTATCACCAGCGCCGGTGACGGCACAAGTGATAACAACCTCAAAATTCATTCAGATCACCTACCCCGCATATCTCATACCGTCGTTTGCCATCGACGGAAAGATGTATGTTGCCAATACGTTATGGTGATTATATCACTTTGTTGCCAGCACAAACTGCGCGATCAACGCATCCATGGGTGAGCTGTGCAGGCTATGACATGGAATACTTGGCGCGCTCCTGGGTAGGCCGGAGCTTGAAATACTCGTGGTAACATTTACTGAAATGCTGCAGGGATTTGAAACCGGTTTCTATTGCGATCCCGCGTACGGTTGTGCCGGTGTGGCGCAGGAGATTGCGGGCGGCAACCAGTCGCAGCCTCAGGTAATACTGGCTTGGAGAATAGTGGAAATATTGCCGGAATACACGTTCCAGTTGTCGTGTGGACACATTAAGATATTTGGCGATCTCCTCTACGAACAACGGTTCTGAAATATTATTCCGCATGAGCAGCACGGCTTCATTCAGGTAATCTGGCGCACCCGGAGCCTGGCTGCGGACCGATATATACTGGGGTTCACCCGGTTCCCTGATGCGGTCAACCGTGAACTGTTCTGAAATAGCGGAGGCGACCTCCCGGTTGTAATCCCTCCGAACCAGGAACAGCATCAGGTCCAACGGCGCGGTGCCGCCGGCACAGGTATAACGCCGGCGGTCGATCTCGAACAGTTCATCGGTCACTTTCAGCTGGGGGAACTCCTCGCGCAGACTGCCTATGTTTTCCCAGTGTATGGTGCAGCGATGATCATTAAGCACAGCGGATTTTGCCAGGATGTAGGTCCCGGTGCACAGTGCGCCCAGGGGTAAACTGCTGCAGGCAAGCCGCCGCAAAGCTCTGCCCAACGGCGGGTTCCAGGTATCCTTGACATGCACACCGGCACAGACGAACAACGTGTCGAGTTGTTTTGCCTGAGCAAACGGAAGTGTGGGCTGGATTTGCAGTGCGGCGCTCGAACTGACGGGAGCATCATCAAAACTCAAAACGGACCAGCGATACAATTCCTGCTCCGAGGTTAAATTTGCCATACGCAGCGCTTCAACCGCGGAGGAAAACGCGATCAGGGTGAAATTCGGCACCAGCAGGAACCCGTAATGGAGCGGTTGTTTGGTAACGATTGTCCGTCCCTCCCACGTATGTAACGAGACTCTGACTTAACTACAGGTTCCTCAAATAATAGCACGAAAACACATCAAACCTTGCGCACATCCGTGCCGCCGTCCGGACGGTGTTCAAGCGCATAATTCGCCGGCCGGAGGGTTTTACCAAAATCCTCACGCAGCCATTTGAATAAGGAAAGCTGCAAGATAACCAAAACCGGTAACAGCGGTAATGCGGCAATCACCGTTGACGTCTGTACCGTCTTCAATCCACCGGCCGCGATCAGCCCGACCGCTATCACCGCGAGGGCAAAGGCCCAGGCAAAGCGATTCCAGCGTGCCGGTTGACCTTCACCGGTCAGGTTCCTGGTGCTCACGCTGGCCAGTACGTAGGCGGAAGAGTCCAGCGTCGTGGCGAGAAAAATCATACACAGGAGAGTAAATACAAACAGCATAATCGTTTCTCCCGGGAGGCTGCCGACTATGGTCACGGCTGTGGCCGGGATGCCTGACTCGTTCAGCAGCGCGGACAGGTCTAAAATGCCATTCATCTCCAGGTGCAGGGAATAACCGCCGCTTACCGCGAAAAAGACCATAGAGCCCAGGCTCCCCCAGACAACATGACCGATGATGACTTCCCTGATCGTGCGCCCCCTGGAGATGCGCGCCACGAACAGCCCGACCATTGGCGCGTAGGCAATCCACCAGCCCCAGTAGAACACGGTCCAGTCCTCCGGGAAGCCGCTTTTCACGACAGGGTCCATCCAGAAACTTATGCGGAACAGGTTGTCAAACATCAGGCCGATGCTGTTCGTAGACATATTCAGGATAAATACGGTTGGTCCTGCAACCAGCACGAATACCAGGAAGAAGATGGCAAATATCGCATTCGTGTCCGCAAGGATACGGATGCCCTTATCGAGTCCCAGGTAAACGCTGGTTCCAAATACCGCTGTCCAAACCACCAGGATGCCAAAATGCAGCATTGGCGTATCCGGAATGGAAAAACACCGGGCGACAAATGCGGATACCAAGGGTAGTCCCAGTCCCAGGCTGGTTCCAACGCCGCCGATGATCGCAAGAATAACAATGACGTCAATCCCGATTCCGAACCAGTCGAAACTCTTCCTGCCGAGCGCACCGGCGCTTGCCGTACTGATCCTGCAGGAAGGCTGCTTGCGAACGTACAGCGAATAGGCAACTGGCAGCGCCGGCAGTGCGTATATCGCCCAGGGAACTATTGACCAGTGGAACTGGCCATACATATGCGCCCACTCTGCGGCCAGCGCCGAACCGGGTTCGATCCCGAAGGGGGGTGACTGGTAATAGAAGATCGGTTCTACAAACGCCCAGTTGGTAATACCGATGCCGATTCCTGCAGTAAACATCATGGCAATCCAGCTTGGCGTCGAGAACTCGGGGTTCTCGCCGGGCGCCCCTAACAGGACCCGCCCGTAACGGCTGAACGCCAGCCAGGCAAGAACGGCAATGCTGGCCACACCGATGAGCAGGTACAACCAGCCGAAATAGCCGGTCACGGTCTGCAACGCGCCACCGAGTAGCAATTCAGCTTGTTCGGGTTTCAGGACCAGCAGTACGCCGATGAAAATGACCAGGATGAAAGTCGGCAGAAAAACTTTCTTGTCAAGAGACGGCTGCGGGGATGGAGGGGTAGCTGTCACGGTCACTGTGCGTTCAAAATGCTTGCCATATCATACCATTACACAAGCAATATTAAAAACCGAGTATTTTCCATGAGCCTGACGGAGGGCCATGTATGACTTTTGCCAGCCTTTATTTATCAGACGCCAGGCCCAGTACCAGGCACAGGCAG
>JAAXHV010000465.1 GCA_012270695.1 Gammaproteobacteria bacterium
CTGCCGAACATACCGGTCGCGATAAAACTGCTTTTAACAAAACCCTGGATTGGGCTTTGCGCTGGGTGTTCCTGGTCGCTATCCCGGCAAGCGCGGGATTGATGCTGTTGGGAGAGCCGCTGTTGACAGCGCTGTTTCAGTACAATGAATTTTCTCAGCATGATGTCCGGATGGCGGGGCGCAGCCTGGTAATGTACGCAATCGGGTTGCCGGCCTTTATCCTGATAAAAGTGTTGTCTTCAGGATTTTTTTCGAAACAGGACACTAAAACACCGGTGAAAGTAGCCGTGGTTGCCATGCTGGCCAATATCATCCTGAACCTGCTGCTGGTTTTTCCCCTGGCCCATGCGGGACTGGCCCTGGCAACGTCCTTGTCGGCCTGCCTCAATGCTGCGTTGCTTTACCGGATTTTGCGCAGGGAAAAGGGATTTGATACGGGGCCGGGCTGGTCCGCATACCTGGCCAGGATCATCCTGGCGCTGGGAGTCATGGCGCTGGGCCTGGCTTACTTTATCCCTGATCAGGTTTCCTGGTTTCAATGGGATATGTATGAGCGCGCAGTTAATGTAGTATTATGCACGCTTGCCGGCGCCCTGGTGTATTTTGCCACTCTGTGGCTGGCGGGCATCCGCTTGCATAATATGATGATGCGTTAGCCACAGGTAATAATGGAACTGATCAGGTATTCATATAATCTCAAGTCGCGACATCGTGGTTGCGTTGCCACTATTGGCAACTATGATGGGATCCACCTGGGACACCAGGCCGTGCTCAGGCAACTCAAGCGGCATGCGGAGGTAATGGGCCTGCCGGCCCTGGTGATAACCTTTGAACCCCATCCCCAGGAATTTTTCAAGGCGGGGGGGGCGCCGACCAGGATAACGAGTTTCAGGGAAAAACTGGAGATTCTCAAACAACAGAATATCGATCGCGTGCTCTGCCTGCGGTTTCAGCAGAGCATCGCCGACCTGTCGGCGGAACAGTTTATCAAACAGGTACTGGTTGATGATCTATCAGTGAAGCGGCTGATTATCGGTGATGATTTCAAGTTCGGGAAAAATCGGCGCGGCGATTGGCGCATGCTGCGGGAGCATGGCAAACGACTGGGTTTCGACGTCATCCTCACGGAGACGCATAAACTTGACGGCGACCGGGTCAGCAGCAGCATCATCCGTGAGCGGCTGCAGGCGAGCCGGTTTGAGGAGGCGCA
>JAAXHV010000466.1 GCA_012270695.1 Gammaproteobacteria bacterium
CGAGCCGCCTGATTAAGGAGCACCTGCCGGGAGCGCTGGTCAGCGGCGGATTGAGCAACGTGTCATTCTCATTCCGGGGGAATAACCCGGTGCGCGAGGCCATGCACTCGGCTTTCCTCTACCATGCGGTAAAATCAGGTATGGATATGGCGATTGTCAATGCCGGACAACTGGGCATTTATGATGAGATAGAGCCGGACCTGCTGGAACGGGTGGAAGACGTATTGCTCAACAGACGTCCCGATGCAACCGACCGCCTGGTTGAATTCGCTGAAACCGTTAAAGACACCAGGGCCATCAACAGGAAAGAGGATGGGCAGGACTGGCGCGAGGAGGAAGTGCAGGCGCGCCTGTCTCACGCCCTGGTAAAGGGAATCGACACCTGGATTGAAACCGATACGGAGGAAGCCCGGCAACGATATGACCGTCCCCTGCAGGTCATCGAAGGGCCGTTGATGGACGGGATGAATATCGTCGGCGACCTGTTCGGCTCCGGCAGGATGTTCCTGCCCCAGGTGGTCAAGAGCGCCCGGGTGATGAAGAAGGCGGTCGCCTACCTGATTCCGTTCATCGAAGAAGAAAAACAGGGTAAGGATGCTTTCCGGCCCCAGGGCAGGATCGTCATGGCCACCGTTAAAGGCGACGTCCACGACATCGGAAAAAACATCGTCGGCGTAGTCTTGCAATGCAATAATTTTGAGGTCATCGACCTGGGTGTCATGGCCCCGGCGGAAACCATCTTGAAAACCGCGCAGGAAACCAACGCCGACTTCATTGGCTTGAGCGGACTTATCACCCCGTCACTGGATGAAATGGTGCACGTGGCGGAGGAAATGCAACGACTGGGCTTCAATATCCCCCTGCTCATCGGCGGCGCGACGACCTCGCGCACCCATACAGCGGTAAAAATCGAGCCGCGCTATTCCCAGCCTGTGATACATGTCAAAGATGCTTCCCGAGCCGTTGGCGTGGCGCAGAGCCTGCTCAGCGACGACCTGAAAACCGGCTTCACCAGACAGGTAAAAGAGGAATATGTGGCAGTCCGCGAACGGCACAAAGGCAGGCAGGCCAGGATAAGATGGCTGTCGTTGGCAGAAGCCCGCGCAAACCGCTTGCCCGTCGATTGGCAAGGCTATGAGCCGCCTGCGCCGAAATGGACAGGAATACAGCTGTTCGACGATTATTCCCTGGCAGAATTGCGCGATTTCATTGACTGGACCCCGTTCTTCGTCACCTGGGAGCTGGCCGGCCGTTTCCCGCGTATTCTTGACGATGCAACCGTAGGCGCGGAGGCGAGAAAACTCTATGACGACGCCCGGGAAATGCTGGATAAGATCATCCGGGAAAAGTGGTTCACGGCACGCGCTATGATCGGCCTGTTTCCGGCCAACACCATCGGCCATGACGATATCGAAGTTTACGCAGACCAGGATCGCAATGGATTGCTGGCCGTGTTCCATACCTTGCGGCAGCAGACCCGAAAACCACCGGGACAGGCCAATCTCGCCCTGGCGGATTTTATCGCGCCCAAAGAAACCGGGAAGCTGGACTATATCGGCGCGTTTGCACTGGCAACCGGTTTTGGGATGGAAGGTAAGCTGCGCCAATTCGAAATGGAACATGATGATTACCACGCAATTATGTTGAAAGCCCTGGCCGACCGACTGGCGGAAGCCCTGGCGGAGCGCCTGCACCAGCGGGTCAGGAAGGAATTCTGGGGTTACCAGGCGAGTGAGAGCCTGGACAACGACGCGCTCATCGCCGAGAAATACCAGGGGATCCGCCCTGCACCCGGTTATCCGGCCTGCCCTGACCATACGGAAAAGCCGCCGATCTGGGAGCTGCTCAAGGTCGCGGCAAATACCGGAATAACCCTGACGGACACGTATGCCATGTATCCCGCCGCGGCCGTGTGCGGCCTGTATTTTTCTCACCCTGAGTCGCGCTATTTCGGCCTGGGCAAGATCAATCGCGACCAGGTTTCCGATTATGCCCTGAGGAAAGGCATGGAAGTCCGCCAGGCGGAACGCTGGTTGGCTCCCAGCCTGGGTTACGACCCCGAGACCGGATAGTATCCATTGTGCATCCGTGTTAATATCAGATTATAATTGCGCCTGACAGAAGAACTACCGGAGGGGAAGCGCCAAACCATGTATCCTGCACCGTTTCGTTACCATCGCCCTGCTACGCTCGACAGCGCGATAACACTTTTATCGGAATTGGGGGAAGGCGCCAGACCGCTGGCCGGCGGGCAGTCGCTTATTCCCATTCTCAAAATGCGCATGGACGAACCCGCAGACCTCGTGGACATCGGACGCCTGGCAGAACTGATGCATATCAGGAAGGAAAATGGCCGGGTTTGCATCGGCGCCCTGGCCACCCACGCCCGCATTGCCGCGTCTGATGTAGCCGATGATATTCGCATTATCCACGACTGCGCCGGGCGCATCGGCGACCCGCAGGTAAGAGCCCTGGGAACGATAGGAGGCTCAGTCAGCATTGCCGACCCCAGCAGCGACTGGCCGGCCCTGTTACATGCCCTTGATGCCGAGATTGTCTGTAAAGGGCGCGCAGGAAGCCGCAAAGTGGGGATCCAGGATTTCATTCAGGACTCCTACACCAACAGCCTGGCCGACGCAGAACTGGTCACGGAAATTCAATTCCCCTTGCCGCCGGCACACAGCGGTGGCGCATATCTTGGTTTCAAAAAAGCGGCCCCGGCCTACCCGGCTGCCTCGGTCGGCGTACAGTTGACCCTGACGGCCGGCAATATCTGTCATGATATCCGACTGGTACTGGGCGCCGCAGGACCGACACCGGTGACCTCCAAGCAGGTCGAACAATCGCTGGTTGGCCAGCCGCTGACGGATAATAAACTGCAACAAGCTGCCGAAGCCCTGGTGGAATTATCGGACCCGCCCACCGATGCGCGCGGTTCTGCGGATTTCAAACGCGTTATCCTGCGTTCGCTGTTCATGCGTGCCGCGCAGATAGCCATACAAAGGGCCAGGGGCGAACATATTTCAGGGAGTCATGATTATGTCTGAACAACTACAAACCGTGACAATTACCCTCGCGGTAAACGGAAAAACATATACACGTGACGTGGAGCCCCGGCAATTGCTGGTGGAGTTCGTTCGCGAGGAACTGCGCCTGACCGG
>JAAXHV010000467.1 GCA_012270695.1 Gammaproteobacteria bacterium
ACCTCTGCCGTTTCAGTCTATTGCATTAGATACCCGATAGATTATAACGCATGATCAATCCAATAACACCTCGCAGTGTTTTCCAATATGAAATGAGCCTGAAGGGCGGACGTGATTCCAACATGAAATGAGCCTGAACTAGCCGGTGTTCCCGTTCATGATACGAGGATGAAAACGATCATGAATGCGAATGACTTGACGCGTATCGACCAGGTGCGCGACTTTCTGGCGGGCACCCAGCGGGTGGCCTTTGAGGTGGCCGGTGACAAGCAGAGCCGGTATGACTGGGTGCGGCGCACGTTGGTGAAGTTTGATTATTTGCGGTGCAACAAGGCGGACAAAGGGACGCTCATGGGTTACCTGATGAAGGTGAGCGGGTATTCCCGGGCGCAGGTGAAGCGGTTGATTAAACGCTACCGGGAGACCGGCGGGCTGACGCCGCGGCAGTGCACCGCGCGGGGCTTTACCCGGCGCTATACCAAAGCCGATATCCGCCTGCTGGCGGCTATGGACGAGCGCCATAATACCCCCAACGGGTTGACCCTAAAGAAGCTCTGTGAGCGGGCTTACTCCGTCTTCGGCCAGGCCGAGTATGCGCGTCTGGCCGGTATCTCGGTGTCCCACCTGTACAACCTGCGGCAATCGCAGACCTACCGGCGCCAGCGCCACACGGTGGACAAGACCCGGCCGGTGAGCCTGCCCATCGGTGAGCGGCGCAAGCCGCAACCGGACGGTCAGCCCGGCTATATCCGTATCGACACGGTGCACCAGGGCGATTTGGACGGGGAAAAAGGCGTCTATCACATCAATGCGGTGGATGAGGTGACCCAGTTCGAGGGGGTGGTCAGTGTCGAGAAAATCAGTGAGGTGTATCTTATCCCGGCCCTGGAACACCTGCTGGAGGCCTTCCCCTTCGTTATCCTGGGCTTCCATGCCGACAATGGCTCGGAATACATCAACAAAGACGTTGCCCGGCTGCTGGAGAAGCTGCGCATCGAACTGACCAAGTCCCGGCCCCGGCACAGCAACGACAACGCCCTGGTGGAATGCAAGAACGGCCACGTGGTGCGCAAACTCCTCGGCCACGCCCACATCCCGCGCCGCTGGGCCGGCCCGTTGAATGACTTCCACCGCCAGCACCTCAATCCGTATGTGAACTACCACCGGCCCTGCCTGTTTCCGGAGACCGTCACCGACAAGAAGGGGAAACAGCGCAAGCGCTACCCCTATGAGTCCCTCATGACCCCCTACGAGAAACTCAAATCACTGGACCATGCACAGACGTATTTGAAACCGGGCCTGAGCTTTGACATACTGGATAACGTTGCTTACCAAATCAGCGACAACGCGGCCGCGGACGCACTGCAACAGGCGCGTCGGCAACTCTTTACCACCATCCATGAACAGGAATACAAACGGGCTTGAGATCGGGGCGGAATCTCTCTACTTCAGGCTCATTCCAGTATTGGAAAATACT
>JAAXHV010000468.1:0-1675 GCA_012270695.1 Gammaproteobacteria bacterium
ACCACGGTGGTGATTTTCGGTCCGCTCATCATCCTGATTGCCCGCGCGCAAAAGATTACCCCGATCCCCTACCTGCTGGCCGCCGCGTTGTTGTCAGACACCGGTGGCGTCGCCACCCTGGTTGGCGACCCACCGAACCTGATGATCGGCTCCGCGGCAAATATCTCGTTCAATGATTTTGCTTATCACATGTTCCCGCCGGTATTCATCGCCTGGGTTGGCGTACTGATCCTGCTGAAATACCTGTTCAAACGGGAACTGGCTGAGACACCGGCAGAGGTATCTGATTATTCGGTAGAGTTAAAAAACCCGAGGGTCTGGAACGCTTCCCTGGTCATCCTCGTGGGCATGGTCATCCTGTTCATGCTCCACCATACGTTGCACTGGGAACCCTGGTTTGTCGCGGCAGTAGGCATGGTGGCGCTGATGTACGTCTCCCGCAAAATTATCATGGATAATACGTTTGAACACGTGGAAATCACCTTGCTGGTATTCTTTATTTCCCTGTTCATGCTGGTGGGAGGGGTGGAGCACAGCCAGTTCCTGATGTACATCGGCCAGCATATTACACCATTCGTGCAACAGGACCTGCTGATGGCGACCATCATCCTGATGTGGGTTGGCGCTGTCTTATCAGCCGCTATTGACAATATTCCCTTCACGGCAGCCATGATCCCCATTATTTTGAGTATGGAAGCGGTGGGGATAAACGTGACGCCGTTGTGGTGGGGGCTGGCCGTAGGCGTCGGTATGGGCGGCAACGGCACTCATATCGGTTCGACCGCAAACGTGTTCATAGTGACGATTTCGGAGCGCCTGGCAAGAAACGAGAACGATCCCAGCCTGCGCATCACCCCCGGGCTGTGGTTCAAAAAGGGGCTGCCGGTCATGCTGCTGACCCTGGTTCTGTCGACGATCTTCTTCGTGGTCTTCTGGGATTTCCTGTCAAAACCGCTTAATTAAACCAGGGGTCAAGTTCGTCGGTTTTCAGTTCTTCGATGGTATAGGCATTGAAGGCCCGATAGACTTTCCAGTGGTAAATTTTTGCCTCGATATCCAGCGCCTCCACGGCGCCCGCCCGCTCCAGCCGGGCCTGGTATTTCCTGATCTGCCCGTCGGCGTAGTTATTACATTGTCTGATGAAATCGCTGATAATTTTTTTCTTTTCCGTAGTGCTGTTCATAGTATTCTCCCGCGTGACTGAAACCAATCTTTTCCATGTTCACAGATTTAATGTATATTATCAGGTGATGTGGAAGTAACCGTATAATTATCTCACATAATCTCATTATTAGTTGGGGGTTGCCATGGCCGATTTTGTCACACATACCTTAGCTGATGTCAGGTTGACGGAGCACCTGTATGAAGTCCTTGATCAGCTGGACGAATCCAATATTGAATTGAAGGACTGCGTCAGCATGCCACCGGCGGTGTATACCTCCGAGGAATGGTTTGAGTTTGAAAAGCGGGCAGTCTGGGACCGGGAATGGATCTGTGTAGGGCATATCGGCACCATACCCCGGGCCGGCGATTACACCTCCATTACGATTAATGAAGACCCGTTGCTGGTGCAGCGAAAAGATGACGGCGGCGTACGCGTCATGTCTGCCGTGTGCCAGCACCGCGGACACATCCTGGGCGAGGAAAAAGGCAATACTCGTGTTTTTACCTGCCC
>JAAXHV010000468.1:1756-2361 GCA_012270695.1 Gammaproteobacteria bacterium
CTTGCCCCGCGTCTGAAACGCCTCGGCAAGGAAATAGAAAATCACCACCTGGCAGAGATGGGCGGCGTGCCTACGGTGGATTGGGGGCCAAGTCCGTGGAACTGGAAGTTTATGCACGAGAATGCCATCGAACCTCATCACACCTGGTACCTGCACAAAGGGCCTCACGATTTTGCCCCTTCCAAGCTCGCCACTTTTGCCGAATGGGACGATTTCGATGATGGCGCCGTTTATCATCCCACCGGTTTCCTGGAGCTGGACGGCAATTTTACTGCTGCCTTCCATTGCCTGTTCCCGGTAATCGAGGGGTTGACCGAAAACGAACGCAAGCGGGTGATGTTTGCCTGCATCCTCCCCAACCTGTTCTTCGGCTGTGTGCCCGATGGTTGTTTTTATTATTGTATCCTGCCCCACGGCGCTAACGCCATGACTATCCGGGTGGGTTTTATCTATCCCAAATCCACTCTGCGGATGGATAATTTCGATATTATTTTCAAAGCCGTTGTACTGGGTCTGGAAACCTTGAATGACCAGGATACCGGCGCCAACACCAACGTCCACAAGGGGCTGCGTTCACGTTTTGCGCCGCGCGGGCGTTATGCGCC
>JAAXHV010000469.1:0-3047 GCA_012270695.1 Gammaproteobacteria bacterium
GGCAAGCCATTGACAATATTATTATAAAAAGGCGACCTACACCGTTCTTGACCCGGCACCCGCATCCATTGTTACCGCTGCTCCCTTCCGGGCCTGACGGGGTTCACAATTTCGCGCCGCGGGGAGACCGGCGCAGGTCGCCTGTTCATGTTAGCACAGATATACTCAACAGGTCAGAATCTGAGTCCGGCCGTTTTACCTGCGGGTCTATTCCTTTTCCAGGACTACTATCGGAATCTTGCGCTCCGTCTTGTTCTGCAATTCCGTATAGGTCGGGTATATGGTCAGCATTAAATCCCACAGTTGCGCGCGTTCATCTCCGACCGCCGTCCTGGCCCTGGCTTTGAAGCGTTTGGCGCGTATCTGCACTTCCACTTCGGGGTTGGCAACCAGGTTCAGGTACCAGTTCGGATGGGTAGGCGCGCCACCTCTTGAGCCCACGACGACGTAAACTCCGCCGGCTTCACCATAGATAAGCGGAGTAATGACGGATTGTCCCGTCCGGCGCCCGGTGGTCGTTAACAGCAAAGCCGGGCATTCCCCATGATCTCCCAATCCCGCGGAATTCCACATGTGTCCGTCTTCCCCGTTGCTATCAAGATATCGGCGCAGGTGGTCGAGAACAAAATCAGGTACATTTACCGGCATTCTTGGATTATTCATGGTCAACGCCCCCCGTAGAAATTTAATGAAATAGAAAGTGTAGTGTTAAGGAACTTCTGATTAAGTCAGAAGTTCCTACGGTACAGGGATGTACCGTCAAAATCAATGACTTTATGTTATTGATTTTGAAAGGAAAACAAAATCGCATTTTTGTTTTCCGTGCTCTGACAAGTCCTGGATGGACTTGATCAGAGCTTCCTTAATCAGCTATGATTATTTTTCAACCACGAAATACCGGGCAAGAGTAATAATATGTCATGAAACAAGAAATCGGCATTCATGAATTGTTCAGACTTGATCCGGAAAGAGCGGATTACCTGGTATGGGGCAGGCGCTCTGATCCACTGACCCGGCGCGGCTTTGTCAAAGGATTGGCCGGATTGACCGGTGTTATCGGAGCCGGGATAGTGTATCACCACACCATGCCGGCCGGATTGATCCCAGCGGTCCTTGCTGATACGGAAGAGGCTTTTGTCATCGAAGGCAAAAACGGCCTGCGGGTGTTGAACGACCGCCCTCTCAATGCAGAGACACCGGCTCATTTGTTAAATGACGATATCACGCCCGTTGAACGTTTATTTATCCGGAATAACGGCATTCCTCCCGCAGGCGCCGATGCTGGCGCCTGGGCCCTGAGCATTGACGGCGAATCTGCCGAAACGTCAAAGTCCTATACCATTGCGGAATTGAAACGGCGTTTTGAAAATCACACCCTTCAATTAACTCTCGAATGCGGCGGCAACGGCAGGGCTGAGTTTTACCCACCCGCTTCCGGCAACCAATGGACTCTGGGAGCGGTAGGTTGCCCCGAATGGAACGGCGTCCGGCTGAGGGACGTACTGGAGGACGTCGGGATAAAGGACGATGCCGTGTATATCGGCTATTATGGCGCCGACGTTCACCTGAGCGGGCAACCGGGGAAAATACCCATCTCCCGCGGCGTGCCCATGAGCAAGGCGCTGGAGGAGGAAGCCCTGATCGCCTGGGGTATGAACGGTGAACCGCTGCACAGGATGAACGGCTATCCACTACGCCTGGTATTCGGCGGCTGGCCAGGCTCGACTTCCGGGAAATGGCTGGAACGCATTGCCATTCGAAACATCATACACGATGGCCCGAAAATGACGGGCAAGTCCTACCGCATGCCCTGCAACCCGGTGGCGCCCGGGACAAAAGTGGCGGATGAAGACATGTGCATCATCGAAGCCATGCCGGTCAAATCGCTGATCACCTCTCCTGAGAACGCTGTTACAACCATGCAACAACAGCCGCTGGCATTGCATGGCCATGCCTGGGCAGGTGACGTGGAAGTAGCCGAACTGCATATTTCCATAGATTTCGGTCGTACCTGGCGCCTGGCTGACCTGCAAGCTCCCGCCAACCGCCTGGCTTGGCAAAACTGGGACGCCAAGATAGGATTTCCCGCGCCAGGCTACTATGAAGTCTGGGCAAGGGCGGTAGATGCGAACGGCAGCTCTCAACCCATGGTCATCCCAGGCTGGAACCCGAAGGGGTACTTGAACAACTCATGCCACCGTATCGCCGTTTACGTTACCTGACCATTTATGTGCTGGTTATTTCTGCCCTGGGATCCCCCTGCACTTCTTTTGCCGGAGACAAAGCCTTGGACGAGGTAAGCGGCTTCGTGATAGATGACGGCTGGGAGCTCACCAACGCCCATTGCGCCACCTGTCATTCAGCCAAACTCGTGACACAAAACAGGATGGACAGGTACGGCTGGGAGGATACCATTCGGTTGATGCAGGCGGAACACGGTTTATGGGACCTCGGTGCTGCCGAAACGGTGATCATCGACTACCTGAGCCTGCACTACGGCCCGGCCAAAAACGCTTCCCGTTTACGCAAGGGAAGGATAAGCCAATAACAATGCAACAGTTTCTATTAGGACACAGCAGCAACCAGGCGCCCAGGCGACTGGTTAAAGACTGCCTGGAGCAGATCGGTCAGGTGCCCGACTCGGCGAACTTCGGTTTTATCTACGCTACCTACACCCTGATCCCAAAGCTCGACATCATACTGGATACGCTCCGGCAACGTACCGGCGTCACCCATTGGTCCGGCAGTGTCGGCCTGGGCGTGAGCGCCACCGGACAGGAATATTATGATCAACCGGCGTTGACTATCCTGCTCGCAGATTTTCCTGAGACCACGTTCAGGACCTTGCCTGTACAGACCGGGGATATCGACAACTTCATTCACAGTGCCGGCGATTGGCTCAAAAATGATCAGTTTTATTTTGGTATCCTCCACTGTGACCCCGGTAACATGCAGGTGCCGTCATTGATTTCGGCACTGGCGCAATCCGTACCCAATGCTTTTTTCGTGGGCGGCCTGAGCTCTTCCGGAGACGTGAACGTGCAGGT
>JAAXHV010000469.1:3052-4466 GCA_012270695.1 Gammaproteobacteria bacterium
GCACGTCATCACCGCCTGCGAGCGTAATATCATCATCCAACTGGATGACCAGCCGGCACTGGACGTATTCAAGAAAGACGTGGGTGAGGTGATAGCCAGGGACCTGCAACGGGTTGCGGGTTATATTTTCGCCGGATTCCCCATCTCCGGGTCCGATACCAGTGATTACATGGTACGTAACCTGGTCGGCATCGATGAAGGAAATCGTCTCATTGCCGTGGGCCAACTGTTGTCGGAAGGCAGCGAGATCATGTTCTGCAGACGCGACGGCAATACGGCCAAGCAGGATATGCAGCGTATGTTGACCGACATAAAAGGCCGGATCAACTCTCCCCCCCGGGGCGCGGTCTATTATTCCTGTACCGGTCGCGGGCGCTACCAGTTCGGCCCCAACTCTGAAGAACTGAACCTGATCCGCGCAGAACTGGGCGAGCTACCCCTAGTCGGCTTTTTTGCCAACGGGGAAATTTTTCATAACAGGCTGTACGGATATACGGGTGTACTGACGGTATTCTGTTGAGAACACGTCCAGTTTAAGCAGCCATCCCCAGCCCGCAGTCCTCACTTCTTTGACTACCTTTCATCACCATCCGTGGGAAGCAGCAGCAGGCGTTCGCTACGCCAGACGCGGACAATCCTTACCCGTTGGGGACCACGCCGATATACTATGCGGAATGGCGGATGGATGAGTTCGCGCAGGAAGGGTTGATCGAATTCGGGTACCACCCGGCCCATGTCGGGATGGTCGATCAAGGCCTGGACGCGCTGGAACACTTCCTCTACCAGCCTCACCCCAACGTCGGGCACTCCCTGCTCCGCGTACCAGGCCTGCACCTCCTCAAGATCGCGCAGTGCGGATTCGGCAAAGCCGATGACCATCCGGGGCATAGCGTTATTTCAGGCCGAGCCGTATCTTAGCATCGTCGAGAGATACTTCATACCCTGAGTCCAGGTCCGACAGACCCGCAACAACCGCTCGCATGAAATCTCGCTCTTCTTCCGCCTTCTCGTAATCGCCAACAGATTGAACCACGGCCACTCCTCGGCCGCGGCTGGTAAGCAGCACAGGCCGGTGCGCCTCAGTCGTATGTTTCACCACACGCGTCGGATTCATCTTCAGGTCAGTCAAGGGAACCAAATCCTCGGAAAATTTGATAGTCATTACCGTCTCCACAAAGACCTTTTAGTAGTACCCAAAATAGCAGCTGTTAAAAGACCTTTCAAGCACGAATACGGCACGAATACGGCGTGTTCCTGACAACCATGGTGGAAGAAGTGATCAGCATCATGTAGGATATGGTGAAACAATTCGGTGGCGGAGATAAAATGGAGCAAATGACTACAATAGTGAGCGGTGGCAGTTCGGGTATTGGTGAAAGTATTTGCAAACACTTACTGGATGCCGGCTATGAGG
>JAAXHV010000470.1 GCA_012270695.1 Gammaproteobacteria bacterium
GCGGACAAATCTATTTGTTGACAACACTCTCGACATTGTTGAGAACAGGTGCGTTGCTTATAATGTTATAACAAACTAAAAAAACTATTCGCAGTAAATAAGACTTCAGGAAAGATATCTTTATGTATATCGACCTCAGCGGTAAACGCGCCTTGGTAACCGGCGCCTCCAGCGGAATCGGCGCAGCCATTGCTGAGGTATTCGCAGAATCGGGCGCACATGTCGCCGCTCATGCCCGCACCCTCGCGAACGCGGAGGCAACCGTAGAGAAGATTAAGTCTGCCGGTGGGCAGGCTTTTGCTGTTCAAGCTGACTTGACAGATTCGGCAGCCATCGAAGCGATGTGCAAGACTGCGATCAAGGGTCTCGGCGGCATCGACATCGTGATGAATAATGCCGGCATCTATATCCCGGCTGCCGTGGTAGATAATGATGGAGATATCTGGCAGAAGACCATGGCGGTTAACCTTATAGCGCCGTCACTAATCACCAAGCTTACCGTACCGGTAATGATAGAGCAGGGCACGGGTGGCCGGCAGTTATACATTTCGTCGGTGAGCGCGATTATGGCGGAAGTATCGGGCAGCGCTTATTGTGCATCCAAGGCCGGATTGAATTCCCTGGTGCGGTGTCTGGCTGTCGAAGTTGGTCAATACGGCATAACTGCAAACAGCATCAACCCCGGCTGGGTGGATACACCTTTGGCGAGAAAGGCGTTTGAGGATTTGCAGGAAGAAGGACAGTCGCTTGAAAAGCTGATTGAAGAGAATATGAGCGATAATATCCTGGGAGTTGTCATCAAGCCGGTAGATATCGCCGGTATGGCGGCATTTCTTGCCAGTGAATCCGGTCGGTGTATTACCGGTCAGGATATCAATATCTGCGCCGGCTTGAGTCTCGTACGTTACGGGGACTGACAGGAGAATCAGACAACATCCTTAAGCCGTCTACCCAGGTAACGCTGAAAATAAAACAGACAGGCTTCCTTGACACTGAGCGGCCCCGCCTCTGCAAAGCGTGACCGGATGGTTTTTTGCAACCGCCAGGTTGCCTGGTAATCCTCTGGGTTGATCACCTCGAAAAATTCCCTGTTGTAGCGGCTTAACTCATCATTCAGATCTTCTTCCGGGACCAGTGCACCCATCATTACACGGGTACGATCGATGCCGAGGGGCAGAATCCGTTTCCAGAAGACTATCCCCGGTGATGCATCGATAGTGCTTGATGGATAAATAACATAGGTCAATGTCTCTTCCCTGTCCTGAGGTTTGATGTCTGCGCTCCACCGCTCCATCAGGTCGGCGTAAATAGGCGCCTGCGCGCGTACCAGGTCCATCATCAGCGGTGTACGCAACAGGCTCCAGTCCTGTTCATCATCGCCGCAATGCGAGTCATCACCGGGCATCCACGGTTGCAGCGTCTCCGGATGCAGGGTGCGGTGATGGTGCGCTTCGGCATTGTTTTCCATGGTCAGCTTCCAGTTCCCTTCCCATATTTCGTCGTACATCGAGGAAATTCGCATCCTGTCAATGTGGTAAGGAGCCAGTCGGTCGCCCAGTGTCTGTAACCGCGGCCCCAGGGACTCGGCGTCGGCGTCGAGATTGACAAAAATGAAACCGAGCCAGGTTTCCAGTCTGAATTCCGGCAGCCGGCAGTTGTCCTTATCCAGGATGCGGCTTTCCGCCATACTGGTAGCGCCCATCAGACTGCCGTCAAGCTGGTAGGTCCAGCCGTGGTAGGGGCAGGACAGCCGCGCTGCGTTTCCCTGCCCCATGACGACCTGCATGTAACGATGGCGGCAGACGTTGGACAGCGCTCGCAACCTGTTATCAGCGCCGCGCACGACGACCAGCGGTTCGCCGGCCAGTTCTATGGTGAAGTAATCACCCGGGTTCTCTGCTTCTTCTTCACGTCCGACGCAGATCCAGTCGCGCCGGAACAGGTGTTCGAGTTCGAGTTCGTAGAATTCTTCGGACAGGTACACCTGCGGTGGCAGGCCCCGGGCTTCCTCCAGGGGAGTGGAAAGCGACTTGGTCAGTGTGTCGATTAACGTGCGGGTCGCCGGTTGCATTTCGATCAATCCCCCAGTTCCAGAGCGCGCTAACGCCATGTTACCGGTTTGTCTGATACCAGCATGGTGATATCCTCAAAGTCAGCGCTCATTTCAAAATCGATAGTAGTCCCTTCTTCAACATACAAGATGTCACCTGCGCCTATCGAGAAGGTCTCGCCCCCATGGACGGCAACCCTGGCAGAACCTTTGAGCACGAAGGCAAATTCGTCAAAGGGGTAGGTGAAGGTATGTTTACCGGATTCCTTGAAAGCTACGACTGCCCGTGTCTTGTCGGCTGACCGGTAGAAAATATGTTCACCACCACCAAATTCCGGTGTCATTTCCCAATCAACGTCTCTCATGTTAAAGCGTAAGGCTTTAGGTGTGCTCATGATCCACTCCCAAGAGTAGTGGGGTCAGGTCGCACATTGCACATGCAGAGGTTTATTACGACATCATACGTCTTTCGTTGCGTGTGCAATGTGCGACCTGACCCCACCTCTGTTTATGTATTTATTATTTCCAGAACCTGCCGAGCTGCGCGTTCACCGTGTTCGACCGCACCAAACCACTCCTGAATGCCGTTATGTTCCGAGTGACCAAAGGCAATACGTCCGAATGGCCTGGTGATAACTTGCTGCAGAGCCGGCTTGCCATTGTTACCATGGAAGAATCCCGGGATAGCAGCGACATAGGAGTGGCCCCAACGATTCACGATAATCCCGGCGATATCCTTCTCGTCATCGAAACCCAGCGAGCCAAACATAGTTGTCAGCAGTTGACGAACCGATGCTTCGATATCGGCATAGGTTTTTGACATCAGCTCCCATCTTATTGCTGCCGCTTGTTCCTTTGCGGGTAGCCCCGGTTTTGAAAACCCTGCATAAAAGGTCAGAACAACCGGTTTTTCAGGGTCGAGCGGAGACTGATTGTCACCAAAAACCATCGGCCGCCTGATATTACAAAAACCGCCAAGGCCATTGTTTGTGAAAAAATGACAGGCACTCACCCCTAATTTTGCCATTGGCTTCCAATTTCTGAGTGCTACGTTGACGACCATATTTGAGCCATGGACCAGTTGATCAAATGCATCTTCATACTCGCCAGGCAAATCCTGAATAATATATTTGTTTACCCAGCCACCAACAGCAGAGACGACGCCTTTGGCCTTGACACGATAGACTTTGCCCTTTATTTGATAATAGACTGTAACGCTGTTTGCCCTGGCTGGGTCAATATCATGCTCCACACGAACAGCTGTAGAATTTAAACGAACTCTCGTCGGGTTGCCCGGGTTATCAAAATTTTCAAACTGATATGTCGAATCATGAATCTCTTCAAAACTCTTGCCCCCTGAAATCGCGTTCGGCAGCACCTTCTTCAGCATGAGACGATAAATTGCATCATTGCCGCCGGGGAACGAGAAAATACCGGCAATTTCTTTGTCGTCTGAAGGCACTCGATACAGTGATTTGCCGCTGAAACCTTTATCAAAGCCAGGCAACGCGGACATCATTGCGTAGCGTGCGGAAATTGCACTGCAACCCATCCCCGCGGTTGTCGTAAGGGTTATGTCCAGCAGTTTGATTACACGGGGTTGAATATTGAGGGTATCTTTGAGATATTCCTGGTAGGTGATACTATCCAGCCACTGCGGCCAATCATCCCCGGCCATGTTGACGCCTGTTCCCTCACGCAGGCGCTTCAGGTCTGCTTTCTCAGCCGCCGAAAAAGCCGTGTTTGTATAGCCATTCTGGCTTGAATCTATATCCCAGTAGGATTCCTCCAGATCGAAGGTTTTCTTATCAAAGAAGTAACCAGCACTTGCCGCCTGTTCAGCAATACCGAGCATAGGCAGGTAATTTGTCGGAGATAATCTTAAATCACCTTTGTAGCCTTCCAGGACCTGGAATTCCGGATGACGGGGAATTTCCAAATCGTTAAACAGGCCATCATACCAGTCGCCCCTTACACTCGGAACCACGGTAAGGTTCGACCCTTGCGGACCGGTTATCTTATAACCATCGACGAAAAATTCGTTACGCTTTGCTTCCCCGCCAGGAAGTGCGTGGTTTTCCAGGATGAGGCAGGTTTGTCCCGGCCTTGCTTCCCTCAGGAACGTGCGTGCGGCCGATAAACCGGCAAAACCACCGCCGATGATGACAAGGTCGTATGATTCTCCAGTGTCAACCGCATCGATCTGGAGCCCGCCAATTTTGTTGTCACGTATCAGGTGGGCGGCGGCGGTGGTACTTTCGGTGTTACCGTTTGAGCGGGCGTAATCGCCAACACCGGCATAGCCATCCCATGGGTGAACCGTCTCCGCGCCAAGTTGTGCAGCTGTATCACTCAGCTTAGCCTCTGCCATAATGGGCGCCGGCATAGACAACAGTACTGCACCAGAGCCGATCAGTGTTCCTTTGACGAAGTCACGGCGTGTAATATCGCTGTCATTTTTCTCCTTCCTGGTGGTCACTGATCTGTCATTAGAAGTTATATCGGATGTTTCCACCAACCCAACGTTGAGGGGCAAAGACGTCCTCTCCAGAACCAAAGAACAGGCTTGCGTCAACCCCGAAGGTTCGATAGACCTCATCGGTCAGGTTATTAACAAAAATGGCCGCACTCCAGGCCTCATCACCGCTCGTGTAATCCAGTCTGGCATTCAGTATGCCATAAGAACTTTCAGTGACAATTACGGATTCAGATAAATTAAATTTTTGGTCATCAGTCCAACGGAAATCTCCTTGCAGCGCTAATTGCCCACCAAAAGCAGGCCACGAATAACGCACCAGTCCATTAAAAGTAACGTCAGGCGCTAATGGCGCTTTTTCTTTGCCGGTTGGGTAAGTTTGGGCAGGAGCGAAAGTGACAGGATCAAAAGTATTAAAATCGGTAGGCAGATCGGTTATCTCGGTGTCACTGAAAGATGCTCCCAGCAAAATATCCAATCCCTCAACAGGATTCGCGACCAACTCAATCTCTCCACCGTAGAATTCAGCTTCTGCATTGAACAGCAGCGCATTAAAGAAAGGATCGATGTTATAGGCTTGATAATCATCATAGTCATAATAATAAGCCGATACGTTCAGACGTGTGGTATCGGTTAAACTTGCTTTAAATCCTGCTTCGTAAGAGGTGAGTATTTCACCACTATATGGTAAAACATCGCCGCTGACGGGCGTAAGTGGAAAATTAAAACCACCGGACTTAATCCCCCGATTCCAACCTGCATACAACAACCAGTTATCATTCAGTTTATAGTCAAGCTGTACCTTTGCGTTAAAGTCGTCTTCATTAAGTGAACCTGTATAAGTCGGAAATCCAAAGTCAGGAGCCGTAAGCGTATAGTCCTTTTCGTCATTGTTGTAGCGCACACCGAGTGTCAGGGCAAGCTGGCCGGTCAAATCAAATTCTGTTTGCCCAAAAATCGCATAGGTTGTTGTATCCTGAACGGCGAACTCATCGAAAATATCAGGACCAAAATAAAATGTTCCGGATTGCTCGGTGGTAAAATCACCATCGATATTTAAAAAATACACACCAATGACAGAACGGTGGCGTTTTCCTTCCCAGTTCAAACGAAGTTCCTGAGAAATTTGTTCAATATCAGCGGTTTGGGTGTAGTGATAAACGCTGTCGGGTGTTGAGTCTGAATCTTCAGCGTAATCATGTTCAATATCCTGATAATCAGTGACAGAGGTCAACGTAAAGCCACCAAGTTCCCAGTTGATGTTGGCATACAAATTTATAACCTCAGTCTTTTGATAAAAATCGAAATCATTGGAAATGGTGAAAGGATTACCGTCTATTTTATCTACGTAACCAAAAAAGTCAGTTTCGAAAAATGATGGCACATTTAAAGTCCATCCGTTTGGCGCAGCGTCTTCGTCAGCATATTGCGCTTTCAACAGTATGCTTAGAGCTTCAGAGGGTTCGATTAACAATTGTCCTCGCACAGCCCAATCATCAGCCCTCTGTGCATCGTCACCAATGTCATTTTTAAGGAGACCATCATCCTCGTTATAGACCATCGACAAGCGACCCGAAACCTGGTCAGTCAGACCACCGCCTGCAGCAGCTTCGACACGTCGACGTCCTTCTTCACCTAAGGTCACATCAACAAACCCACCCAATTCTTGTGATGGTCTGGTAGTGATGTAATGTACCAAACCCCCCGTGGCATTGCGTCCAAACAAGGTGCCCTGGGGGCCACGTAAAACTTCCGCACGCTCGACATCGAACAGGCTGAAGCGCGTGGTTACATTGGAACTCTGGTAGGCCTCATCAATATATAAGGCAACTGGCGCTTCCTGATTTGCCGTGTAATCGTTTTGACCAACACCACGAATGTTAAATGAGGCAATCGCGCTACCACCATAACCGGATACTTCGAGGCCGGGAGTTTGCGCAATCAAATCATTGGATTCAACGAAACCCAGTTTTCTCATCTGCGCACCACTAAAAGCCGTTACTGACACACCGATGTCCTGCAGGTTCTGCTCACGTTTTTGTGCTGTGACTACCACTTCTTCCAGTACTGCGGCATGTATAGCGCCAGATGCCACAACAAATACAAAAACCACTGAAATACAGGTGAACAAGCTTGACCGTAGAGGGTTCAGTAATTCGTGAGGATTATTCATTAAATTCTCTCCAAGGGATGCTTATGTTAATGCCAAAACATTGATATTACAGTCACTCAACAAAATATTCAGCAAGTATAGGCCAGAATATAGTTTTTTGCAAACGATTGTTTAAAATCCATAAATCATTAATTTACAATATTTTAAACAATTAAAATTAGAAATATTAAAAAATAAGATTCAACCACAGGATTAATAATAGGCCAGCGGCTTATAGTTTTAAGTGCGTAAATGTTGCTGTAGCCCTTGCGGCCCGAA
>JAAXHV010000471.1 GCA_012270695.1 Gammaproteobacteria bacterium
GATCGTAATGCCTTCACTCTGAAACGCTCTGTTCAGGGGAGCTTTCAAATTTGCCTGGTACAAAAAGTTACTATAAATGCCCTAACTGTGAAGCTATTTGCGGTCTGGAGCTGGCAGTTGAAGACAATAAAGTTATTGATATCCGCGGTAACAAAGATGACTTGATGAGCCTGGGTCATGTTTGCCCAAAGGGCGTGGCGCTGATGGAACTGAATGATGACCCTGACCGGCTGAGAACGCCGATGGTGCGTAAAAGTGACAGGCTGGTGCCCGCCGGCTGGCCTGAAGCCCTTACAATTGTTGATGAGAAGCTCTCTGCTGTAAGGCAGAAACACGGCAAAGAAGCGGTTGCTTTTTACGTGGGTAATGCGGCATTGGGCAGCACTGCCTTTGATCTGGGTTTTCCAATCCTGTACGAAGCCCTGGGCACGCCTTACCTGTTTACGGCCAACTCTGTTGATGCACTTCCCAAATTATTGACCTGTAGCAAAATGTACGGCGATGACTACACCAACCCGGTACCCGATATCGATCGTACCCGTTACTTGTTGATCATCGGCGCGAACCCGATGATTTCTAATGGCAGTCTATGGCTGGCTACCAACTTCAAGAAACGTCTGCGTGACTTAAAAGCACGTAACGGCAAATTAGTTGTGGTCGACCCCCGCCGTACCGAGACAGCAAAATTGGCGGACCAGCATTACCATATTCGCCCCGGTCAGGATCAATATTTCCTGTTAGGCTTGTTACATATCATCTTTCGCGATGGATTATCGCAGACGGGCGATGTCGCTTCTTATATATCGGACCTTGATGAGATTGAAGCACTGGCAAAATCGGTTTCTCTGCGGCAAGTGTCGGACACTTGTGAGGTAGACATACCCACTATCAAGACCATTGCCTATGAACTTGCAACGGCAGAAAATGCAGGCGTTTATGGGCGGGTCGGTACCACCACTCAAAAGTACGGCACTGTCGTCAGCTGGTTGATTGAGGTCATTAATATTGTAACCGGCAACCTCGACAAGCCCGGCGGCATGATGTTTGCCAAGGCGCCAGCGTTTGCTGTTAACACCAAGGGCAAGCCAGGTATCGGTGAGCCGGAACCTGAATCAACGTTCCGAACTCGTGTTCGCAATATGCCGGCAGTCTGTGGGGAGTTGCCGGTCGCCTGTCTGGCCGAAGAAATCGAAACACCGGGAGATGGGCAGATTCGAGCCTTGATTACCATGTGCGGCAATCCGGTATCCAGCGCCCCGAACTCGGAACGTCTGGATAAGGCGCTGGCGCAATTGGAGTTTGCCTTGTCGTTTGATATTTATATTAACGAAACCAGTCGCCACGCCGATGTTATCCTGCCTGGGACACCTACCTTTGAGAAATGCTACTACGGTGCATTTTCTGCCCAGTATGCAGTGCGTAATGTTGTCAGGTTCTCTCCCGCTTTGTTTAAATCACCTGAGGGTTGGGTATCGGATTGGGATGCCTTGTTGCAGGTCAGTGCAATCGCTTCCGGATTTGGCGTTCAGGACGAACAAGGTTTGCAGGCTATGGAAGACGAAATGATTCGTGAGATGCTATCTGAGGCGGCAGCCAATGAGCACTGTGTGGCCTGGGGCATTGATATCGACTCAGCAATACGCAAGCTTTCAGACAAGCGTGGTGTGGAACGCGTAATAGACGCGGGGTTCAGAGTGGGCCCCTATGGCGATGGGTTTGGCACAAACCCGGATGGCCTCACGCTGGACAAGATTGCATCACAACCGAATGGTGTGGATTTGGGCGCACTACAACCGCGCCTGCCCGAAGTGTTGCGCACACCCAGTGGGAAAATCGAAATGGCGCCAGCGACATTTATGGAGCAAACCCGGGCATTGCTGGAAACACCGAGCCAAAGCCCGGCCCAGGGCGAGTTGTTGTTAATTGGACGCCGGCAGCAGCGCAGTATGAATTCGTGGGGGCACAATGT
>JAAXHV010000472.1 GCA_012270695.1 Gammaproteobacteria bacterium
TTCCATCAGGATGGCAGGTGATGTCAAAGGGCGGAGTTCGGCAATTCTTAAATCGTCTGTAAGCTGAAACATATTCCTGTCTTATCGGGGATATTGCACCAGATAGCACGTCACCAGCGGTGAGGTGGAGAACCCCCGATTATACTCCAAAACTGTCCTTGTTGATGCTGGCATACCAACTACGGGCATAGGCGGCTTCCCTGGCGCGATATTCCATGGTGGCCCGCAGCGGACTCAGCCCGCCTGCCCGCTCAATCAATTTTATCCTGTTGCCTTCGTAGCGGTACATGGAATTGATGGAAATACCGTAATCCGGCGCGACCAGGCTGTAACAGGTATTGTGATAAAACATGGCGCCGGGTTCGCGTTCGCGTAGCAGGGATACGATCGCAAGACTGCATACTTTGGCCTGGCTGTTGGCAGAAGAAGCAGATTTCGGCATGTTGCCGGCAAGGCAACTGTCGCCCAGGACGTGGATATCGGGGACAAGAGTGGAGGCAAACGTCTGGTGATCAACCGGACACCAGCCGGTTTCATCGATCAGTCCATGGTCGACGGCTAACTGGCCGGCCTGCTGGAACGGGATAACGTTGGCCACGTCAACCTTGAATTCACCCCCCTCCGCCTGCAGGGACATGCGTTTCGGGTCGATGCCGCTGACCAGGCCGCCGGCGGATATCGGGACGTGTTCAATCATTCCGGGATAGAGCGAATACCAGGCCTCCTCAAACAAATCCTGTTTGGAAAAATGTTCATTGGCATCCAGGATCAACAGCTTGGCGCGCGGGTTGGCCTGCCTGAGATAATGTGCCACCAGTCCGGCCCGTTCATAAGGCCCGGGCGGACAACGGAACGGCGTGCCGGGTACCACAATGGCAAAGACGCCGCCGCCGCGCATCCCCACCAACTGTTTCCTCAACAGCATAAGTTGTTCCCTGCCGTGCCAAGCGTGGGGCATGGTGGAACTGGCCGTTTCATCATAGCCCGTAAAAATGTGGTTCCAGAGGAAACTGATCCCCGGGGAGATCACCAGCCGCTGGTAGGGCAGGGTGGCGCCGTCCGTAAGGGTGACGGTGCGCTTTTCAGGATGAATGGTCCTTGCTGCGGCGTGGATGACGTTGACCCCGTGTGTCTTCAGGCCGGCATAGTCCAGGGTGATCAACGCCGCGTCCTGCAGCCCACCCAGAACGGCATTGCTGAACGGGCAGGTATGGTAGCGCGGCCTCGCCTCGACCAGCGTTACATCGACGTCCGGGTCAAAATAGCGGATATATCTGGCGCAGGTGGCGCCGCCGTAACCGCCACCTATGATAACGACTTTTGGCGCTCTGTTACCGGCCGGTTTAGAACAGGCTGTAATGGCCGAGCCGCCGAACGCCGTCAAGGCGCCGGTCTTGAGTGCGTTGGACAGGAAATGGCGGCGTGTTTGTGGCATGTCAGTTTGCCGTTTGATTAAACATGCCACTGATCTCGCCGATTTCTTCATCGGTTAACGCCTTGCTGATACGGTTCATGATCGTTACCTGCTCCTGGTCTGTTTTATAAGCGGTCAACAGTTGTTTTACCTGAGTAGCGGTCAGGCCATCGAGTCCGGGTATCGACCCGGCCTCGCGACTGTCGGCGCGGTGGCAGGTATGACAGGTCGCGACGATTAACCGGTAATAGCTGTTACCTGCGTCTTGCCCTTCGTTTGCGCTTAGCGGGTTCCAGGCAGCCAGAGATTGCAGGAGGAAAACAACAAACGAAAATTTACAAACCTTGCCGATGATATACATGATAAAAGAGCATAGCACGGGTAAGACAAATTGTCGGGGGCAACCCGGTATTACACTGCGGTCAGCTCATCCAATAGCGGGCCTGATACGTAAATCACGCTGGGTCTTGGCAAGGAGTCGCCGCCATCGGGCCAATGGCTGCTCGGCGTATCCGGGGAAGTGGAATTTTCTCCCGGATGTTGCACCGACAGGAACAGGCTGCGCCCGTCCGGGCTGAAGGTGGGCCCGGTCAGTTCAGCGCCAGAGGGCGCTGACGCCACTTGCCTGGGGATGCCTGCGTGCCTGCCTGACATGGGGAGATAAAAAAGACCATTGTTTTTGAACGGATGGTAAGGTGGCTGATTGAGATCGTATATGTCTGTGCAGATCCAGAGGTTGCCTTGCGGGTCGAACACCAGGTTATCCGGGCAGGCAAAACCGCTTTCATGACCGCCTGCCAGGAAAGTGCTTGCGGTAAACTCCTCAGCAGACGGGTCGTTATCTTTTTCTGCCAGCTTGAGGATGGAGCCGAAAGGACGCTCCGGATGCTTGGTCAAGGCGATCAACACGGCCCCGGATTGCGGATCTATCTCGATGTCTTCGGGCCGGTCCTGGGGCGAGCCGCCAACCAGTTTTGCTGCCTCGCGGGTACGAACAAGCAGTTCCGTCTGGCTTCCGAATACTTCTTTCAAACGCGGGTCCCGGACCACATCCAAGGGCAGCCAGCGGCCTGTGTCCGTTGCCGCCACGTACAGGGTGCCGCGCGCCAATGAACCAGGCTCAGCGGCCACGAATTTGTAGATGCACTCGTCGATTTTGTCATCGCTCATGTACACCACCGGTCTGCCGTCTTTCGCTTGCGTCACTGTCGCGCCCTCATGGGCAAACCGGCCCAAGGCCGTGAGCTTTTTTGCCGCTCCCGTGAACGGGTCGATTTCGACCACCCAGCCATAGTGCTCGGGCGGGTGATCTAGATAACGTTCCCAACCGAGATAACTGTCTTTCTCGTGCACGCGGGTACCGGAAACAAACGTGACGTCGCCCAGAAAAAGATTAAAGTTTTCCTCGCAGGTGAGCACGGTCTTCCAGGGAGTAAACCCTCCCGCGCAATTGCCCAGGGTACCCACAGCTTCCCGCGCCCCATGAACGGGCTGTTCCGAAATAATCGGTATCCGTGTGCTGGCGTTGATGCGCCGGTTATATTGATCATCCTGAACCAGCCGCCAGTGTCCGTCCCGCTTGTTGATGCGGATGATACTGCCGCCCACCTCCAAGACTTCTTGTTCGATATGCTCCATGGTCTTTTCCTGAGGATCGTCAGGAGAGAGAAAATAGCCGGAAAACACTTCTTCATGGTTTACCCATAACAGGCCGTCGTGTGGATTTCCACCGATGGAGAAGAAAGCAGTGTAGTCATTGTTAAACCCGAAACGCTCCCCTGCGCCGTTGATCCGGTCCATCCAGGAAACCAGGATATGATATTCAAGACCATCAGCAAGAACGACCTCATCGGCGCTGGTTGGGGTGATGGGATGAAAGTCGGCCATGGCGGAACTGCCCCTGGCAACCGGGAAGACTAATCCCGGGTACGTCAGCGCAGTCGCGCCCATGGTCCTGCCCATGAACCTGAGAAACTCGCGTCGTGACCAATGATGTTCCATCATGTTCTGGTGTTTTACTGTAGAGACCACATGATGTTTTTACCACAGAGGACACTGAGAGCACAGAGGTATTGATTGTTAAAAAATGAATCCATTAAAACCCAGTGTTCTCTGTGCGCTCTGTGGTTACTGCTTTTTTCCTGGTTAACCGGGCTGTAACCGGCGCGCCCTGGAGGCTGCAGCCAGCGAGGCGATCAATTCCTCGGAGTCATCCCAGCCCAGGCAGGCGTCGGTGATGCTCTGGCCGTAAATCAACTCTTTCCCGGGGGCGACGTCCTGGCGGCCTTCCCGCAGGTGGCTTTCAACCATGACACCGAA
>JAAXHV010000473.1 GCA_012270695.1 Gammaproteobacteria bacterium
CCGGGCAACTCCCGTATCAGTTCATTGCTGAGTTGCTCGTAACGGCGCACATGTTCGTCCATGCCCGGTGTTAAATTGGTAAGATACTGACGGCGCAGTTCTTCCAGTGGGTAGTCTTGCCAATTCATTCTGCCTCTCCTGGGTGAGTTACCGGTATCACAACAGCATTTATCCCGATATTCAAGCCCTCGGCTTACAACATGCCTCGGTGATGTGTTCATCAGGTTCCGGCATGCCTTCTGGCATCTGTGGTATCTGGATGATTTGGAAATTAGAATTTATGGGTGTCCCAAATTTTATGGGAGATGAGAATTTATGGGTGTCCCAAATTTTTCCATCCATGTTAATATCCGAACGACCATGACCGGAACTCAAAATAACAACACCGGAAATTATCGCGTCCTCACCATCTTGTCGTTATTGAGTACCTGCGGCGCCGCGGTGTATTTCATCGCGCCGTTGCTGGTAGGTGGATACGTGACACAACTCGGGTTCAGCAGTCAGCAGGGCGGCTACATCATCTCGGCGGAACTGGCCGGTTTTGCCGTGGCCGCAATTCCCGCAGCAATCTGGGTTAAAACGTTCAGTTGGCGCACGGCACTGTACGTCTCCGCCGGCAGCGTCATTCTGATGAACCTGGTTACCTCATCGTTAACCGGTTTCGCACTCTTTCCGGTTGTCCGTTTTTTGGGCGGATTCGCCGCCGGCATACAACTGGCCGTGTGTATGGCCGTGATCCATCGGAACCTGGACCCGGACCGCAGTCTCGGCTACTGGTTCGGCCTGCAACTACTGGTGGCCTCGGTGGGGGTGATATTTCTTCCTGCCCTGATAGCGGATGTTAGTGTCGGTGCGGTATTCCTGCTGTTAGCGGGATTGCATGCCCTGTTGCTGTTATTCATTCGTTTTATCCCCGACAGCGGTGAAAGTGAACAAATGCCGGAAGTCAAAGCCACTGGGTCGATTCCTGTTTTGGTTTCGTTCGGTTTTGTCGGCCTGTATCTGTTCGAAGTGGGGATCATGGGTGTGTGGGCCTACTATGAACGCATCGGTGATGCCGGAGGTATCTCAGCTCAGACCATTGGTTATGCCTTGTCAGCCAGTCTCTTCCTCGGCTTTCTCGGTTCTATGGCTACGGCAGCGCTATCCACACGCTTCAACCGCCTCGTTCCGGTTGTGTTGGGGACGGGCCTGGCAATTTTCTGTACGGCGCTGTTGCTGACTGATTTTTCCACCGTTGTCTACGTAATCAGCGTCGGACTGTTCATTTTTGCCTGGTATTTTACCTTGCCGTACATTATGGCGTGTATCGCCAACGTGGATGCGACCGGCAGACTGCTGATCCTGTCCAACATGGTAGCCGGCCTGGGTACCTCGACCGGCCCTGCCTTTGCTGCCTTGTTACAGACTTCGGACAGTTACGTCCCCGTCCTCTGGATGGGAATTATTACCATGCTGGTATCAATCCTGTTCATCTCGCGACTGGCGCTGCAACCGTCAAGGGAATAGCCGGGATTCAGGAATAGTCAGGCTGGTCAGCCCCCATTCTCATTCTCCCGGGCTTCCCACAGTGTTTGCCAATGATTGACCATATAAAAGGGAATGGACACAACCGGCTTTTGATATTGCAGCGGCGCGGCCGATATTTTAATTCCCCATCCCTGCCTTTTTTCTTGGAGATACTGGTGCAGGCTTTTCAGCCGGCCGGTTTTCCCGGCTTTTACCTCAATCGGTACGAGGTCAGTGTCGGACTGGCAAACATAATCAATTTCAGCGCTGCTGTTTTTGGCCTCCCTGGCCCAGTAATAGAGCGCCGGTCTATCGAAACAGTCCTGTTCGGCTATTAATTCCTGTCCGACGAATTGTTCCATCAATGCGCCATGATAGATCGTCATCAGGTCCTTTTCCCGGATGATATCCACAGCCAGGCCACAGAGGTTTTGCATCAGCCCAACATCAAGAAAAAGCACTTTGAAAAAACGCTCATTGGTGTTTGCCCCCAAAGGTAACCCATCAGCGGATGATTTGATGACTTTGTGATACACCCCGGCCAATACCAATAATTCCAAGGCATTTTTTATATTTCGTGAAAGTACGTCTGGATCAACCTTAGTGTATTTGAACTTGTTTCCGACCTGTTTTACGGCAGATTGGAATACCTTGCTGATATTTTCATGTCGACCAAGTCTTGCATATTTATTGAAATCGTCTCGGTATGTCTGCAACAACGAGGTCTGGATTAGACGACACCTCTCATAATTCCTGGTTTCGCGATATTCTGCCACCGCTTCCGGCATGCCGCCCACCAGCAGGTATTGCTTTACCCACGACAGCAGGGCATCGTGGACGGCAGGGTCGCCAAACAATTCCCGTTGATGCGCCAACACTTCCACGGTAGTTTCCTGGCCCATCGCGATAAGAAATTCCTCAAAACTCATGGGTTTCATATAGAGGTATTGGACACGCCCCACCGGCATGGAAGTACCCGCACTATCCAGGGTTAATTCCAGCAATGATCCGGCGGCAATCACGTGCAATTCCGGCATCTCTTCATAAAAGTAACGCAGGGCTGACACTGCTTTGGGGAATGCCTGGATCTCATCTATAAACAGCAGGGTTTTGCCTGACACGACCCGCTGGCCGGTTAGTATCCCCAATTTACCCAATATCTCCCTTGGGTTCAGAGTTTTGAATATCTCGGCAACCCGGGGTTCCATTTCCAGGTTGACAATTGCCATATCCGTGAACTCCTGTTGTCCGAATTGGCTCACGGAATAAGATTTGCCTACCTGGCGCGCCCCCCGGATCAGTAAGGGCTTGCGCCGAGGCGCATTTTGCCAGCGCCGCAACACAGCATCGATTGAACGCTTCATGACTGGTTTCTCCCCGCATTATCGCAGAGGTTGATGGTTTATCCCGCCGTCAGGAAGAGATTATATGGTGGATATGTCAAAAATACAAGGCAATAAGTGACATTATCTGTCAAAAATACCACCATATAACAAACAAACTCTGCATGCTATAAGCAAGGGACGTAAGAACGGCACGGGTAATGGCCGGCCTCTGTGAACATGACAGCGTTTTCTCATTACCCGGGACTACTGTATTTTTTCCAGCGCTCTCAGGATCTTCTCTGGCGTAAAGGGCTGTGAAGTCACCTCTGCTCCGAAAGGCTCAAGCGCATCGTTGATCCCGTTCATAATGGCGCCGCAGACGGCGATGATGCCGGCCTCGCCGCAGCCTTTTGCGCCCAGTTGCGTGGCTTTGGTGGGTGTCTCTATGTGGCCGACCTCGATGTCGGGCATCTCACCGGCCATGGGCACCAGGTATTCGAACATGTTGCCGTTCAGTAACTGCCCCGTTTCATCGTAGATGCATTCTTCATACAGGCTGGAACCGATGCCCTGGACGATGCTGCCGCGCATCTGTTCCACCACCAGTTTCTCATTGATGATGCGTCCGCAATCATCCACTGTCCAGATCTTGTTCAGTGTTACCAGTCCGGTGTTGACGTCCACGTCCAGGGATACGCCCAGGGCACAGTTGGCGTAGATCATGAGCTGCTGGCGCTGGCTGTAATGGCGGGTCACGATCAGTTCCGGTTCAAACCCGGC
>JAAXHV010000474.1 GCA_012270695.1 Gammaproteobacteria bacterium
GGCCGAATAGGCGCAGCGCTGGCGCCACGGAATTTCAGTGAGCCGCCTATGAAGGCAAAAGTATAGACTTTGTCTTCAGACAGTTCTTCCAGATACACCAGTTCCAGAATTGGAATACCATGTTGTGCCAGCAAGTAGGTATGAACAGGAACCGGATTACCTTCAACCTCCGACGGAAACATTTCAAAAGTGAGATTATCAGCTCCCACGACCATGGCCTGAGAGGCAACAAGGAACTCTGCGGCTCCCATGGATATGCCCGGGGCATTGTTTTTATATTTTTCGGCTTCGTTGAAATATTTCATCTGTCCTGTTCGGATCAGGACAATATCTCCCGTTTGTAAGGCTGTTTCTTGCAACGTCAACGCTTCCTGAAGGTCCTGGGCCGATATCCTGTGTGATTGCGGTAATACCTCCGTTTTTTTCGCCGCCGCCACATCGATAAGAACACCCCTGCCGATTATGGGCGGAATGGTTTCCGCTCCTGATCTTTTCCAACCCGCATCACCCAGGTAGCGGTTTGCTTCAAATTGGTTATAAATTTTCCCATGCAAGCCGAAATGGTTGAGCGCATCAATATGGGTGCCCATGTGCGTATAGATTGTCACTGCGTCACCTGTCAAGGTGATAAGCTCAGTGGCAGCAGGACCGGCGTTTAATGCATCGTCAATGACCGTGCCTTGTGGCGTATGTACCAACCAGTAGAGATAACGTGGTTCGCCACCACTGTCATAGCTCGGCATGCCAATGGAAAAATCCACCGATAAATCGTAAGATTTCCCGGATTTTATCCTCGATAATGTCTCTGCTACACTCTGTTCGGTCATTAAATTCAAACGGCCGAGTTCGTCATCCGGCCCCCATGGACTGACCCCCACCTGTTGCTGTTCAGTTAGTTGGGGGGAAGATGACGTTTCTGCCGCATGCAAGCCAGGTACGTGAACAGAACAGATGAATACTATGAAAACAGGTAATTTAATTGCCTTTATCATTATCTTCTCCATTATGAAATGACATGGTCCCAGTACCATCAAGCATGAATCGGTCTCATACGATACAGCAATTTTCCAAAGCTTTCGGACCCGGTTTGCTTTTGGCTGCGGTTACCGTTGGTGTATCGCATCTCGTGCAATCGACAAGAGCCGGCGCAATGTACGGATTTGCCCTGCTTATCTTTATTATAATTGCGATTGCGACAAAGTATCCAACTTATCTCTTTGCGCCGCGCTACACACAGACAACCGGTGTTTCCATAGTAGATGGATTTCGCCGGCAGGGACGTTGGGCGCTTGTCCTGTTCGCTTTCATCTTTCCTATCCCGGGACTGGTTGGAGTTGCGGCAGTCATGATTATCACAGCCGGCATAGCCCAGGCATTTCTGAACCTGAGCGCGAGTCCCTCGATGATTTCAGTTTTCATCTCATTTATTACAGCAGCTTTGTTAATTTCGGGACGCTATCACTGGCTCGATTTAATAATGAAAATATTGATTCTGGTATTGTCAGCAACCACCATTATTGCGGCAGTCATGATCATTCCTTACATTGACTGGCATTACTCCTGGAAGCTGTACCCGGATGATTTTGCTATGGGGACTATTCTGTTCACTGCGGCCCTGTTTGGATGGATGCCAGGCCCGCTGGAATCGACAGTCAATCACAGCTTATGGTTAAAAGCTAAAATTCAAGATACCGGGTACAGACCCAATGCGACTGAGTCCTCTCTTGATTTCCATATTGGCTATTTCATGGCGCTGTTACTGGCAATATGTTTCCTGATGCTTGGCACAGGAGTCATGCATGGGAAAGGATTGGTTTTCGAAGAGAGCGCTGGTGGTTTTGCAGCCCAGGTAATTGCACTCTACACGCAGACCCTGGGAGAATGGAGTCGTCCGCTCATTGGTGTTTCCGCGTTGGCAGTTGTCTATTCTACTGTCTTGGCTGCAACTGACGGATACTCAAGAATTGCTGCAACCATTGTTTCATGCTTTAAAAGGCCTGAGACACCAGCGCAAAATCACAAAGCGAACACTTCGAATTTCCTTTATACATGCTGCGTGGCGATTTTCAGCTCAGGTTCGTTATGCATAATCTTGTTTCTGATGAGTTCGTTCAAGACCCTGATTGACATCGCAACGACGCTATCGTTTCTGACAACACCAGTTTTGGCATTTCTCATTCATCGCTGCATCATGAGCAGTGACATTCCGCAAGAAGTCAGGCCGGGGCGATTTTTGTGGTTTTACAGCCTGCTTTGTATTGGCATTCTAACGGCATTCGCTGCCGGGTATCTGTACTTGATAACAGTGCGGTAAGTGGGACCGGTTCCCGCGCTTTATGGGGGTTAGCCTGAAAATTTCAGTGATTTCACGTAGCGCCAGGTGCGGTTTCCCTTAGTCTGTCTCTGTAACGCAAGCAGGTCATCTTCACGGTCAACATCCCGGGCCAGTCCGGCAGGCATGGTGATATTCAGGGGAACCTGTCGTTTTTTTGCTTCTTTCCGGAATTCATCAAAACTGTTCTCACCGTACTTCAAGTCTATGGCAAGCGGCGGCGTGAAGACCAGTCCGTTGGTGCCGCCATCGTTCTCAGCGGGGCACAAGGTGATACCTTCTGCATGAACCTGATCCAGGTGGATTAAATCCGCATGATCGATTTCAGGCAGGTCGGCAGGGATGATGAGCACCTTGTCAACGGTTTTACCACTGACGGATTCGATGCCTTTCAATACGTCCGATGAATAGCCGTGGTCTGCCCCGGTGTTCAGCACATCCGTTCGGTAGCCTTGCGCCAGCGAGATAATGGTTTCATCGCAACTGATTACCGTGATGCCGCTGACCACGCAGGCACTGTCCAGGGTATCGAGTATATCTTCCAGCATGCACAGGCTGAGTCGCCGGCGTTGCGCCCGCGTCAATATGCCGGCAAGACGCAACTTGGAATGCTGCAAGCGCTTTACGGGGAGTAATACCCACATGTCTGTGTCGTCTGTGGACTATCAGGCGGACGGGTCGGTCTTTTCAATACCGGTAATACGGATGCCGGAATGGCTGGTCTTGTAGGTCTTGTTGATATGGATAAGGAGGCTGGTCAGGGCTTCTGCGGCCGCGGCGTTGGCCAGTTTACCGGCATTGATGGCGCGGCAACCGCTGTCTTCCACCAATTGCATGACTTCTTTGCGGGTTTGCAGGTCGTCACCGGTCACCAGGATATCGCAATCGATTTCAACGTCCTGCTCCAGCAGGTTGGCAGCCACGTTGTGATAGGCCGCGGTCACCCGCGCCCGGTCTCCCAGGGTGTCACGAGAAATGACTGCGGCGCTTCCCTCTGCGGGCAACTGGACTACGGCTACTTTGGGCGGTATAAGCGGCACCGTGGTATCGACGACTATCTGCCCGGCCAGACCCGGCTTGATACTTTCAAGAGTGGCTTGATGGGCGGCAAAAGGGACGGTCAGGACAACGACTTCCGCCTGTTTTGTCGCAGTGAGATTGTCAGTGCCCCTGATCGACCCGCCACCGGGCTTCTGATTGAGTTCAGCCGCAGCATTCCGGGCTTTTTCCGCAACCCGGGAGCCGATGGTCACCTCGTGCCCCGCCCTGGCCCAGCGCCAGGCCAGGCCATAACCGAGATTGCCGGTGCCGCCCAGGATGGCTATTTTTTTCATCCGCCATCTCACATTCCGGAAAAAATAAATCTGCCCCCTTTTCTCTCCGGGTTATAATAGAATGACTGTATTGGGGGCTCGTCTAACGGCAGGACAGCGGACTCTGACTCCGTCAGTAGAGGTTCGAATCCTCTGCCCCCAGCCAGTTTCCTGGCTGTTACAGGTTCTCCAGGATGCTCTCAGCCGAGCTGACCTTGAACTCCATGGGCGCTTCAACGTGGAGTTGGGTTACCACGCCGTCTTCCACCACCATGGCAAAACGCTGGCCTCTGGTACCCAGGCCGAAACCGGAGCCGTCCAGTTCCAGCCCCAGGGCCGCGGTATACGTGCCGTTGCCGTCGGCCAGCATCAACACCTTGTCTCCGGCGCCGGCGCTGTTGCCCCAGGCGTCCATGACAAACATGTCATTCACCGCCATGCAGGCTATGGTATCCACACCCTTGGCCTTGATCGCATCGGCATTCTCGATAAAACCGGGCAGGTGTTGTTTTGAACAGGTTGGGGTAAACGCGCCGGGCACGGAAAATACCACGACTTTCTTGCCGCCGAACAACTCATCAGTGCTCAACGAACCCGGTCCGTCTGCGTTAATTACATGAAATCGCCCCGCCGGGGCTTTATCTCCGACTTGTACTGTCACTGTGACCTCCCATTAAAGTTGATGGCTGTGATGAGGAGAATTATATCAAGGATTAAAT
>JAAXHV010000475.1 GCA_012270695.1 Gammaproteobacteria bacterium
CATACCGTAGCCGCGGGCGGTGGTTCGATACTCCAGTTTGACGGCTCCCGTTTCAGGGTGGGGCCGGAATCTGCCGGCGCCGATCCCGGTCCGGCCTGTTATCGGCGCGGCGGCCCGTTGACGGTGACCGATTGCAATGTCATGTTGGGGAAAATCCAGCCGGATTATTTCCCTGCGATTTTCGGCGCCGAAGGTAATGAGAAACTTGACCGGGAAACGGTTATGCGAAAATTCTCAGAACTGGCCGAGGGGGTCTCGGCTGCTTACAGGAAGCCTGCAAACGCTGAAGAAGGGACACAGGTGCCGGATTCCGGCTTACGCCAGAATGACGCGGGAAGCGGCAAGGCCGTCAGCACTGAAGATGTTGCGCAGGGCTTCCTGCGTATTGCCGTTGAAAACATGGCCAATGCGATCAAGAAAATTTCGCTGCAGCGCGGTTATGATGTGACCGAATACACTCTTAACTGTTTCGGTAGCGCCGCCGGCCAGCATGCCTGTCTGGTAGCGGATGCATTGGGCATGGGACGTATTTTTCTACACCCTCTTGCCGGGGTGTTGTCCGCTTACGGCATGGGACTGGCAGAGATACGGGTATTGCGTGAAGCACAGATGGGAATTGATTTTGTCGAAGATTCCGTGGAAGAAGAGATTGCAACGGGCTGCCGGCCGCTGGCTGCCTCAGCCCGTAGAGCAGTGCACGAGCAGGGGGTGGAGGAGCAAAATATCTCCATTGCCCCCAAGGTTCATATACGTTACCAGGGCACTGATACCAGCTTGCAGGTCGCCGCAGGCAGTGCAGCGCAAATGCTGTCCGATTTCGAAACAGCGCACCGTCAGCGCTTCGGCTTTGTTGCCCGGGAACGGGGGCTGGTTGTTGAAGCCTTATCCGTGGAAGCCATCGGCGCGACCGAGTCCGGGATCGATCCGGAGACAGACTCACCTGTTTCAACACAAGGCGCAATCGCCCGGGATCATGTGGCGATGTACACTGGCGGGGGATGGGACGACATACCTTTATACTACCGTGCAGATCTGCAAACCGGCCAGGTGGTAAGCGGACCGGCCATTATTATCGAAGCTACAGGCACTATCGTAGTAGAACCGGGCTGGCGCGGCGCGCTGAACCGCCGCGGCCACTTGCTGCTTGAGCGTTACCTGGAACGAAACCCCAGCGAAGAGGTCGGTACTGCTGCCGACCCGGTAATGCTCGAGGTATTCAACAACCTGTTTATGTCGATAGCCGAACAGATGGGCGTCACCTTGCAGAATACCGCCTATTCCGTGAACATCAAGGAACGCCAGGACTTTTCCTGCGCGCTGTTCAATGCTGAGGGCAACCTGGTCGCCAATGCGCCCCATATCCCCGTTCACCTGGGTTCAATGGGCGAGTCCGT
>JAAXHV010000476.1 GCA_012270695.1 Gammaproteobacteria bacterium
CCGTTTATGGATGACGTGTTGATCCGCACCATGCTGCATACCGATATTCATGCTATCCGGCGCCACGCGGACCGGATTGCCGAACGCTTTAGCGAAGCAGAGCACTGTACCGTACTCACCGGGCAAGACGAGTTCACCCTGGATATAGCCGGCCTTGACGGCGCTGCGGGAGACGGTTTTCTGTGGGACCCCGATAAGAAAGAATGGAAAGCGCCATGGGCATTCCTGCCGCCTGCCCAGCCCGGAGTACTGGTGCCAATGGGGCTTGGCAACGGATCGATTAACGTAGATGGAACACTGTTGTACCACCCTGATTACCACGAAAAACCGGATACGCCTGTTCGTCTTACCTTTGAGAGAGGCCGGCTGGTGAATATAGGCGGCGACCCGGTACTTGCCTCGCGCCTGGAACAGTGGCTGGAAGACCTGGGCGATGACGGTGCTTATAACGGCCCGGTACATTTCAATATCGGCAATAACCCCAATGCCCTGCTCACCCAGAGCCAGGAATGGGAACGGGTCTACAGCTCCATCACCTGCGGCATGGGTGATTTAAGCATGCTAAGCAATATCGGGGATATGCAGGTGGAGATGGCATTGAGCAAATCATCCGTNNATGAATAACAAACGAACATTCAGCCTGTTTATGGGATACGGTGCGGGTTTTACCTTCCCTTACTACCAAGCCGTTGCCCTGGAAGCGGAACAGCTCGGCTTTGAAACCATCTGGACCCAGGACAACATCACCGGCCACGCGCCCATCCCGAGAAATATCGAGATCTTTGACACCTGGAGTTTCTTATCTGCCATTGCCGCAGGTACGACTAAGATTCGTGTCGGGTCCATGGCCACCCCGGCGGTGAGGCGCTTTGCCCCCCTGTTGGCAAAGACCATCGCCTCGATCGACGTCATCTCCCGTGGCCGCGTCAGCGTCGGTCTGGGAGCCGGGGACGACTGGCGTCAGTATGACATGATCGGCCAACGCTTCCCCGACACTATCCAGGAGAGGCGGCAGCTTCTCAAGGAAACCATTGAAGTGATGAAGTGCATGTGGACCGAGGAGTTTGCCAATTACGCCGGTGATCATTTTCAACTGAGAGATGCCATATTAAGTCCCAAGCCCATACAAAAACCAAACCCGCCGATATATATTGCCTGTAACACCAGCAAAAGATTAATGCCGAGGATTGCAGCGCAACAAGGTGATGCCCTGGCAATGATGTGGGGTCATGAACAAACGGTACGTACTGTAGTGACCGCGTTTCAGGAAGAATGGCAGGCGGCAGGCCGAAGTGCGGATGATTACACCGCGTTGCGTTCTGCCTACATTGTATTTCGCAACGATGAAAACGAGGCAAAGGCGAGAAAGAATGTCCACGAGATCACCAGTTTTCCCATCGATACGGAATCCCAGACCGCCACACAGGCAATTGTGCCTGAAGGGGCTGACCCCGACCTGATGGTGTTCGGCAGACCTGATACGATAGCGGAGAAATTACAAACAGCGGTATTCGATATGGGGTTTACCGACATGATGTGTTCTTTCGTTGCCTGTGATGATGTTGATGTGGACACCGGTGGTTTCAGCGGATGGCCGGGCCGTTGGCTGGGCGGCATGCGCCTGTTCGTTGAAGAAGTCATGCCCCTGTTGCGGACATAATCACGACCTTGAGTTATGCAAATCCGCATCATCACTCCCGTCATCACCGAGGAAGTTCTTGCTGAAAGTAAGCGCGAGTTCGGCGCGGTTGCGCGGGCTGATACGGAACTGTCTCACGTCATAATCGCACGCGGCCCCGCCTCGATAGAAAGTGAATACGACGCAGCAATGGCCTTGCCGGACACCTTGCGGCAAGTGGAAAAAGCCCAGGCAGACGGGGTGGATGCGGTAATTATCAACTGCGCATCCGACCCGGGTCTGGGCGCGGCCAGGGAGTTGGCGTCAATACCGGTGATCGGTGTCGCCCAGGCCGCCTTCTCTCTTGCCACAGTACTGGCGCAAAAATTTTCCGTAGTGGCCATTCTGCAACGGGATATCCCTGATCTAGACCGAATGTTTCGTATTTATGGGGTGCTGGACCGGGTTGCTTCCGTGCGGGTAATGAATATCCCGGTACTCGACTTGTTTGGGGACAGGGAAAAAACTGTGCGCGCCATGACGGACGCCGCCTTGCTGGCATTGACCCAGGACCGGGCCGAGGCCATCACCTTTGATTGCACCGGCTTGAGCGGTATGGCCGAAGACATAAAATCGAACCTGGCGGCAGAAGGTTTTAACGTGCCGGTCATCGACCCGGTAGCAGCCTCGGTGAAACTGGCAGAGAGCCTGGTTGAACTGCGCCTGTGTCACAGTAAACTGACTTACCCCGACCCGCCACGGAAAAAGATAATTCACCCATGAGGTTGACCTGTGAAGATCGGCGTCGTCCTGCCCACCTCAAATCCTGACCTGCTTGCGGACCGGCAAGCCCTTTATACAAGATGGGCCAGGCCCGACACGGAAATCAGCGCTCGCTTGTTGGATAAACGGGTACCCGTCGAGGCCGACCCCAGCGACAGTTTTGTGTTGCCGGAAATCCTGCAACAAATTATGGAGGCTGAACAGGACACGGCGGACGCCGTCATCATCGATTGTATGGAAGACCCCGGCGTGGAAGAAGGCCGGCTCCTGGTAAACATACCGGTCATCGGCCCGGGTCATGCCGCCATGACCCTGGCGGTTGCCCTGGGTTATAAATTTTCGATTTTATACCCGTTGCAACAAACGACGCTGATAGAACGACTGGTGGCGCATCACCAATTATCATCGATGCTTGCTTCAATCCGCTACCTGACTTGTGGTCTTGAAGGAATCCGTTCTAGTGATTCGACAACGCTGAACATTCTCGAACAAACTGCGATTACTGCCATTATCGAGGATGGCGCCCATGTAATCATACCCGCCTGTACGTTAACCTCGCACCTGGCACAACAATTACAGCAACGGCTCCGTGAGAAAGACTATCCGGTACCTGTTGTTGACGGTCCATCTGTAGCCGTAAAACTTGCGGAAGCGCTTGTGGACCTGGGTTTGTCGCCAAGCCGGGTCAGCTACCCTGAACCACTCGGTATTTCTCAACGCGTATCGTGACTGCAATTACCACTGAGACAGCCACCCCTGACGTGGACCGTTTCCCGGTTATCCTGGCAGCCGCCATCCTGTTTTCCATCGCCGTTATGCCGGGGGCAGTCACACCGGGGATAGTCGGCGCTGCCGCCGAGTCATTCCAATGGGCGGAATCACGACTGGGAATTTTTGCCGCTATGTTCTTTGCCGGCTTCGGCCTGTCGGGGGCCAGCGCCTATCTCTGGATCAGGGAAGTAAACTGGCGGGTTGTCTCTGCGGTCGGGATCGTATTGATGGGCGTTACATTTGCCCTGATGGGCATAACAGGAAGTTACCCTGTGATGGTCTCGTTAATGTTGCTCAACGGTTTAAGCAGCGGCTTGTTCGCTGCCCCCTCCATCACCATACTCGGTGACGGTTCCAGGCCGGAGAAAGGCTTCAGTACGATGATCATCGTTTCCGTGAGCAGCGCGGCATTATTACTGGCGCTGTTTCCATGGGCGGGCGAAACAGCCGGGTTTGCCGGTGTGGTTTACCTGATGTGTGGCGCGACTTTATTATCATTAATATTAATCCCGATTATTCCTGTCGGCAACAAAGCAGATAAAAAACCGCCAGGCAGAAAAACGGAAAATAACGTAACGGATAAAGGTCTAATCTCCCAGCCTTTGCTGGCCCACCTGGTGATGGTAACGTTTACAATGGGCTTTGGCGGAGCATGGGCGTTTTTTGAAAGGATTGCCCATTATGCCGCTCTCTCGCCCACGGCGACTGGCTATGCCTTGGCGATCGGGACCCTGTTCGGCGCCATAGGCGCGCCGCTGGCTGCCTGGTTTCGCAGACGTATCCCCATGTATTACAGTTACGGCATGACGATTTTTTGTCTTGTATCCACCTTGCTTATTCTGGATTGGGCTACTTTAACGGATATGATATACCTGGTGCTGGTTTGCTCATTCCAGTTTTGGATAAATGCCGGTTTCTGCCTGATCATGGCGCTGACCGCCGAAGTTGACAGAGTGGGTCGTTTCGTTGCGCTGATCCCGGCAAGTGAATCCCTGGGTTCCGTTATCGGTCCTGTCGTCAGCGGTTTTGCCCTTGAAATCTGGGGTGTCACGGCCCTGGTCATCGTCACTGCAACTGTTTTTATCATCGGCGCCGGCGTATTTACCTTTACAGACCGTAAAGACCTTGCACAAATGAAAAGGGGAACATGAATAACGACAACATCACATTGAATGAAAACGAAGCGATAGAATTGATTGCTTATATCCTGACCAGCGCCCAGGGCCTGCTCAAAGAGCCGCCGGA
>JAAXHV010000477.1 GCA_012270695.1 Gammaproteobacteria bacterium
ATGACATATGTCATTGATTTTGACGGTACATCCCTGTACCGTAGGAACCTCTGACTTAATCAGAGGTTCCTTAACCCGCATATATACCTGATTGCGCACGCAGAGCATGAAAAAAACCGGCAGACAGCTGTTTCAGGCAAGCCTGATGATCGCGGCCGGATTACTGCTGGTGTTTATCCTGGCGATCTTTTCCGATGTGTTGTATTGGGATCGCTACCTGCGCGCGTACACGTTCAATACCTTCGTTGAGCATCCGTTCCCCACCGTGGATCGGTTATACCCGCAGGAAACGGTGCGCGGCGCTGCTGCACCTTTCTCTTTTCCCTATGCTGAAGCGCAATCCCGGACTATATCGTCTGCCGCTCTCGATAAGGCGGCGGCCTTCGCGGAAGCAAGCGACTCAACTTCGCTTATTGTTTCTCACAAGGGCATAATCCAGTTGGAGAGGTACTGGAAAGGCGAGGGGCCTGCCCAGGTCGTCTACTCTTTTTCCATGCACAAGAGTATCGTCGCCCTGTTGGTCGGCATAGCCGTGAACGAAGGTCATATCGATAGTATCGATGATCCGCTGGCTGAGTATTTACCCGAGTGGCAGGGCGACCCGCGCGAGCAGATTACGCTCCGTCATGTATTGCAGATGAATAGCGGTCTGCAGCCCATGAGTTTTCCCCGCAATCCGTTCTCAAAGCACGTCAAGCGGCAGATCGGCACCGACCTTGCCGGTGTTGCCTTGAGTTTTCGCCGGCAAGACGAACCGGGCAGTGTCTTCAGCTATAACGGCGTCAATCCGACCTTGCTGGTCATGGTGCTGGAACGGGCAACGGGTCAGCGCTACGCGGCCTACCTGTCCGAGAAGCTGTGGCAGCCAGTGGGCAATGAAGATGCCAGTGTCTGGCTGGATCGCCCTGGCGGGCTGGCGCGGGGCGCGACCTCATTGTATGCAAAGCCAATGGACTGGTTACGCATTGGACAGTTATTGCTCAACGAGGGCTGGGCGAACGGTGTACAAATCATCCCTGAAGACTGGCTGGAACAGGTGACCACACCCTCACCGACCAATCCGCGTTACGGTTTGCTGACCTGGATTGGTACGGACTACGTCGAACAACGTACCCTGGAAGCCTTCAAGGGGTTTGCCGCGATTGCGGAAACACCGTTTGACGCGGGGGACATCATTTATTTCGACGGCCTGGGGGGACAACGGGTGTACGTAATCCCGTCGGCAGATCTGGTGATCGTCAGGACCGGCGTTCTTGCCTGGGAATGGAATGACAGCCGATTGCCGAACCTGCTACTCGCAGGTATTGTGGGGGTAGCAGCCGGAGAAGACTGATGAAACAACAGAGACAGGGGCCTTTCTTCGGCTGGTTCGTCGTCGGCGCGACCATGCTGTGTATCTCAACCGGTCCCGGCCCCTTTGCTTTTGCCGCGCTGGGCCTGTTCATCATCCCGTTCGAGACGGAATTCGGCTGGGAGCGGACCCAGATCAGCGCGTGTCTTACCCTGCTGGTTGCGACGACGGCCGTCTCCGTCCCGATCATTGGCCGTTGCGTGGATAAACTCGGGTCGCGGGCTGTTTTATTTCCCTCCCTGGTCATATTTTCCCTGTGCCTGGCGGCTATTCCCGCATTCGTGTCCGAACTGTGGCACCTGGTGCTGGTATTCTTTCTCATCGGCACCATTGCCGCAGGCACAAACAGTGTGCCTTACATGCCGGTGCTGTCCGCCTGGTTTTTTAAATACCGGGGGCTGGCCATCGGCATTTCCGACGCCGGCATCGGCCTGGGTTACGCCTATGTGCCGCTGCTCGTCCTGTACCTGATTGACAACTCGGGCTGGCGCTACGGTTACTATGCCTTGAGCGGCATTGTCCTGTTCGTCGCCTTGCCGCTGGTGTATTTTTTCCTGAAAGAATCGCCTGCCGAAATGGGTTTGAAACCCGA
>JAAXHV010000478.1 GCA_012270695.1 Gammaproteobacteria bacterium
TCAGTGCCTGTGCCGTACTGTACTATCACTCCTATCGGATTGTGGTAAGGAGACAATCGTACGTTATTCGCATCCATTACCACCACATCGGCTTTTTTTCCGGTTTCAAGTGACCCGATTTCCTGGTCCAGTCCAAGTGTTTTTGCAGCTTCAAGTGTTGCCATCTCGAAGGCATGTTCAGTGGTGAAGGAGACAGGGTCATACAATGGTATTCCGTTAGCCTGGGTGTGCATGATAAATGCAATTCGCATGACCTTGATGATATCGTTAATCACCGTGTCGCACCCCAGTCCGACCGTTACACCGGCAGAACGCATGCTGACAACCCTGGTCACAGCCGAAATAATGTCTGTGCAGGCGACCGGCGAATGCGCCACTTTTACCCCATTTGCAGCCAGCATTTGAATTTCGCGATCGGTTGTAAGCATGGCATGGATTGCCACATAGCCCGGCCACAGGGCGCCAATGGTATTCAGGTGTTCCAGCGGGCGTTCGCCATGTGTCGCCATGGATATCTCGATTTCTTCCCGGTCACGATTGATATGGGTCGTTATCCCTGTGTTGTATTTTTCGGCCAGTTCCCGAGTTTGTAGAAAACGTTCATCAGAACAGGCGGGCAGACCCATGGTATGTATCCAGGGGATTAATCGGCCGTCTCCTTTAGCCTGCCATTGCTTGATGAATTCTTCACAGCGCGCCAGGTCTTCAACCAGTTTGCCCGGGTCATCTTCATGTGTGGTTTTGCAATTTACCTGATCATAGTTACTGGCAAATGTTGTTTTCCGATCACCTTGTCCCCGGGCCATGACTGCGCGCATACCGGATTGCATTATCGTATCGGCTATCATATCTTCATGAACTGCAGTACAAGTCGTTTCGGCAACGGTAGTGACGCCGGCCCGAAGCAATTGTGAAATCATCACGCTGGCGCTGATACGCGCATCATCTGCATCCATGGCTATTTCACAGGGAATATAGATGCGATAAATATTCGGCAGGTCTTCCATACCGAACTCACGCACCAAAGCCTGGGCAAGATGATTATGACAATCGATGAACCCGGGAGTGACAAAACAATCAGGGCCACCCAGTGACCTGTCCGCCATATAATTTTCTTCAATCTCAGATTTACGGCCAACAGCAAGAATTCTGCCATCGTTAACCGCGACGCAGCCTTCCCGGATAATCCGGTTACTGTCATCCATGGTGATGACAACACCATTTAGCAGGTAATCAACAGGTTCGCGCGGTGACATGGTTTATCCTGTTTTGCGTTCGTCTCGAGTGAAGTATGGAGCGAGGTATAACACAATCGCCATTGCAAAATAGCCGGTTGTCCATTTGCTCCAGACAGGTAACGGTAATGCCAGTTGTCCGATCACGTCCCCCGCTGTGAATATGTAGCTATGGGTGAAACCGATTAATGACAGTAACGCACCTGCGATACACCAGTTCGCGGCAACGGTAAACCGTCTTTCTATCACAAAATAAGTAATACCTGCGAGTATCATGCAGGTATAGATGAACCCCTGGCCCAGGGCAAACATTCCCTCGGCATAAAAACTGCGAATCGTGATAAAGCTGTCAATAAAGCCCTGATTATACAAATTGGCGCCGGTAATGCTTCCCGCGACTGACATGGTGTGCTTGACCGCAAGGCTGACGTAACCTGCAATAGCCGGGGTAAGGCCCAGGACAACTGCGGGTATATGGCGTTTTTCGGCCACCTGGAAGTTCTGGGAGCATACAACCACACCGATCCAGATCAAGATTGGCATCAACGCTTCGATGGGTATCAGGTAGCTAAAGACACTCAAGGTCCCGGTTATGCAGACAAGCGTCCAGACGACAGCATTGATAGTGGAGTAACCCGCCCGGGCGCCGATTTTCTTGTAACCCGGATGACCGAGAAAGATAGAAGTCGGAAAAGGCGAACCAAAACAGGCTGCACCCAGGCTGCCGACGCCGTTCATAAGTAACAGTGGCCTGGGAGTATAGGAATCGCCGGCCGCCGCTGCCGCTTCTATATTCTGTAGCGAACCGATAAGGAATATGAAGCCGAACGGGATCACAACGGGCAGGAATTCGATGATAAATTCTACCGAAGAGAATACACGCATGACTTCCAGACTGGGCAAATGCAGTCCCAGATGTCTCAGGGTAAATTCTGTTGATGGCACAACAGTAGGCATATCCAGCCAGTAAAGCAACCAGGCCATCAGTGTACCGGCAGACAGGATGATAAAACCGCCTGGTATGCCTCCTTTTGACTTTACCCCGCTGAAGTAAAAGATCAACACCAGTGCAAGCGATGTAAATCCAATCAAGGGATATGCAAAAGTCCGAAAGACATAATCCATACTGATGAAAGCAAGACCGGTTCCGGCAATAGCGACTAGCATGACTGCTCTTGGCGTAACTTTACGGATATGATGTACGACAAATGAGCCCAGGAATTCTATGCTGCCGGAAACCATACAGGCCAACAGCCCGGTGTGCCAGGCAATGATATCGGCTGTTTCCTTACTCATGCCTGTAGCAAGGGCTTTTTGCTGTGTCGGGAACATTACCAGAAAGACATAAATAATGATGGTAATGGTGCTGGTGCCGTAAGGAATGGCGCAGACGTCATCGCGCTTTTCCAGTTTTGCCAGTTTCAGGGCTTGCCAGGCATAAAAGCCGTTACCGATGATCAATCCGATGGCCGAGGCAGGAAGAATTCGACTGAAAAAGAGTTGCTCGGAGAAGCCGAGAAAATCCAGACACAGTTTGCTCATGAGGATGAACGCGAGCAGAGCGTCCAATCCAAAGGCAAAAAAGCCTTCCCAATCCCCTTTAACGAACGGTTTCATCTTATCTCTTTGTACCCATCAGCTATATGTCACTGGCTGTTGTTGCCCACCCCTGGTGCGCTTCCATTCAGCTAACGCATTCAGAATGTTGACATTTTATTGTATCGATCACAATATGAGATCACATAAAAACTTACTTCAGTAACCATGATCGCGATAAGGATCAGCAAAATTTTATTTGTGTTTTCAGCTGCGTTGTTTGCTGGACTCGTCGGCATAAATAATATACTTGATTACCAGATCAATTTTGCCTCAGTCCAACATGTATTGATGATGGACTCTGTATATCCCGATAACAATTCCATGTGGCGCGTGGTTGAATCGGCATGGTTGCACCATCTCGCCTACTGGCTGATTATTGTTACTGAACTTGTCATAGCGGTGTTGGGTTTTTGGGGGGCATTCGAACTTTGGCAGGTTCGCCACGATGCCGTGGCGTTTAACCGGCAAAAAGTAAAACCTGTCTGGGCGTTGACCCTGGGCGTTCTTCTCTGGTTTACCGGATTTATGGTGATTGCCGGTGAATGGTTCTTAATGTGGCAATCCAAAGAATGGAATGCTCAACAGGCTGCCTTCCGTTTTACTGTCATGTTTTTATTGATTTTAGTATTCCTTGTACAAAAAGATCAGGATGATTAACGATAACTGCTTTATACAGGGTTTTCAGTTCCAATCCATCTCCCCGCCTTCGGTTGAAAGCCGGTAACAAAATCATTGTTGGCCCTGTCTTCACCCTGAACCAGCCAGAGTGGCATTTGTGCATAATTAAGCAGGGGGTATCGTTCCGTTAATTCACGATGTAATTTTGTTGCGGGGTCACGCAGGTAACGGGAAGTTGCGGGGAAATAACGTATTACATACTCTACGGGTTGCGTCAGGTTTTCAATTCCCTGAATACGGTAGGTCAGGTTGATATTATGGCAGATGAGTTGCCCGAATTTGACTTCAATCACCTGTTCTCCGGATCGATCTGCCTTGTAGATAAACTTTACATTTTCATTAACCAGATCAGAAAAGGGGATGCGTACTACCAGTCCACGCAGAGGGTTTACCGGGCAGCGTAGCCGGTCATTTTTCCATGATATTTCCGATTTGCCTGTATCGTACAGGTCTGGTGAGAACTGACTGTCAAACAGAATAATATTCTCGCCTATGAACGGTGTGATGAGCTGCAGTAGTTCTGCTGACTGGCAAAGATCAAGGAATTTCCAACTGTCTGCACTGGACGCAGACCGGCTCCAGGGATTATGCAGTTCCCACAGAAGCCATGGCCGCATTTTCTGTCCGGATCGATAAATTACAGCTAACTGTTCCTGCAGGAAGGGAAAATAGTCCACGACAGGAGTTGCCGAAAGCGTCACTGCGCCTTTTGTCCGGTAGTCGTCAGGTTGATGATAATTCATCTTGCCGCTAACACACTGGTACAGCCAGGATATTTTCCAGGCTTTTAATGGCAGCCTGTTTACTGAAATCACTGGTAATAAAGACCAGTTTCGTTTCTATTTTATTTTCGGGCCAGCGGTCCAGTTTTATCGGGGGATAAAAAGAGTGTTGCACGCCCTGTATTACAACAGGTTGTGGTTCTCCATTCACATTCAGCAGGCCTTTCACACGATGAATACTGTCGCCGCGAACAATGAGTAAGGCCTCCAGCCAGGCGACGAAATCATCCCAGTCGACGGCATCGGACCAAGCCAGGGAAAAAGTAGCAAAGCGATGATCGTGTGAAGGTGAGATTGCTTCTTCCGCATGTGTATTTTGCCGAAGCAGTTGTTTGCTCGGCAAGCTTAGCGCTTCACTGTAATTACCAGACAGGATATCGGAATTGACGGGCTTAAATCCGGAATACGATGTCAACGCCAGGGGGTTCAGCTTGTGTAATCTTTCTTCCATGCTTTCAAGCTGTATCTTGTCACACAGGTCGGTTTTCGAAATGATTATATGATCTGCAACACTCACCTGTTTAACTGCCTCTACATGCTTGTCAAGGTTTGTCTGGCCATAGATCGCATC
>JAAXHV010000479.1 GCA_012270695.1 Gammaproteobacteria bacterium
ATCCTTCGGGCAACGCTTCCAGTTTCACGCCGTTTTCCCGATAAAGAGCTTTGCCGGGACCGACAATCGGTATCATGTTGGCAAATGCACCGGCGCCGCCCTGCAGCATGGCATAGGATTTTTCAAATCCCCGCGCCGCGGGACTGGTTTCCTGTGTCAGCCCCAGGTGCCACTTTCCCGTCATGTAAGTGTGGTAACCGGCCTCCAGAAATAATTCCGAGAGGGCCGCGACCTGGAAGTTCAGGTAGCCTTCATAACCCGGGTTGCCCTTCTGGTTCGGCGCCAGGTCTTCGAACATATTGCCGAGCCCGGCATTATGGCTGTCGGTGCCGGAAAACAGCATCGCCCGGGTGGGCGAACAGTTCGGCGACACATGGAAGTTGGTCAGAAATACCCCTTCCCCCGCCAGGGCATCGATATTGGGCGTCCTGATCTCGCTCCCGAACAGGCCGAGCTCATTAAATCCCACGTCATCCACAACGATGAGCAACACATTCGGCTGGGAATCCACCACGTCGGAAGTATCAGAATCGGGACCAGAACAGGCCGCGATACAGCAGGCGAAGGTTATAATAATAGTGGAAAGGTGGGTGTATTTCATGTGGGGGTGACCTTTATATACCGAGTATGTCAGGGAACCTCTGGTTAACCTCAAAGTTTCCTTGAGTATACCAATTCCCAACTTCACAATCCCGGCTTTACAACTGCAGAACCTGAATATCTGTTTTATGATTCCAGAAGTCTGTGCTATTCTTTTTATATCACCGTTTAGCAGGCCCGGAAGTCGGGTCTCCTGCTCAATAAAATAGCCTGTACCCGACGCGGGGTAGCTCCCCGAGTTAGGCAAATAGGCAGGACGTCTCATAGTGTCTGCTAGGCGGTGATAAGGCCCGGCGCCATTTATGCCGGTCTCAATCAATATCACAACAAAAGGCGGCACTATGATTAACTACCTTAACTTCTTGGTTGCGATGGTTCTTACGGTTGTACTGAGTTCTTGCGCAACACTTACCAATGATCCTAATCAAGAGATCCAATTCATAGGGATGAATTGCAGCGATCAAGCTGTCAACTGCACGATGTCCAACAAGCGCGGGACCTGGACCGTAGACCTGCCGGGCAGCGCAATGATACGCCGTTCAGACGATGCACTTCGGGTTGAATGTGCAGGCGAGGAAGGCAAGAGATACACAATGCGTGCTGAAAGTCGAATAGGAGCCAAAATCGTGGCAAGCGCGCTGTTTCTTGACTTAGGGATCGTAGATTCCATCACAGACAAACATCGTGAATACCCTGCACAAATCATGGTTGATTGCGGCGGCTGACGGGAAGCAACATGGCGATTATTGAAGAAAATAATGGCGATGCAGGCATAGGTCCCGAAACGCAGTACACAATGTCTGTTGGCGATACTTTTAAGGGCAGGCTGGAAGCCTATGACGAAGACTGGGTCCGAATCGAACTGACAGCCGGGACGATATACCATATCCCAACCAGTCATGTGTCAGCTAGCGTCGGGCTTTTCGATGCGCAAGGAAACTACATCGTACACGGTGTCAGCAGTCTTTCCTTCACCGCCCCGGTCAGCGGCACTTATTACATCAAGATAAGCGATCATGCCGTTCAGACTCAACATGATTATGAAATTCCGTTTTTCGAGAACACGCTGCCGATAGGCACTTATGACGAAATCGCTGACCACCTGACAGGACCGTATGCTTTCAGTGTCGGACCTGAGGGTATGCTGACAGCTAACGTAACTGCCCTGACCGATGAGGGTCAACGATTGGCGCGCTGGGCTCTGGAAGCCTGGACTAATGTTACCGGGATTGAATTCCGGTTGGTTGATGACGATAACGCAGATATCACTTTTGATGATAGCAGTGGATATTCGTTCGCCACTTCCATAGTAGAGGATGGAGTTATCGTTTCTTCCCACGTTAATGTTCCGGCAGACCGGCTCAGTAGATCCGAAACAGGTTTCGACTGGGCTTACTGGGCTTCTTTCCGTGACTATATGCGTGAGATCGGCGAAGCCCTCGGCCTTAATTCTATGGTACGTCCCATCAACCCGGCAGACAGGCTATTCCTGAACGATACCTTCCAGATATCAGTGATGTCCAACTTTCAACAAAACTTTGACTCAACCTTTCTTTACGTCAGTCAAGCCGAACCCGTCACACCGATGATTGTGGATATCATCGCGATCCAGAACCTGTATGGCAGACCCAGTGATATCCATGTTGGCGATACCGTTTATGGTTATCAATCCAACGTGGGTGGATACTTGGATGAATTTTTCATGCTATGGACAGACCTGGTTCGAATCCCGTTCTATCAGTTGCCGTTGTCCTTTACGTTGACACTTTATGATAACGGCGGCATTGACACCTTGGATTTACGCACGGACACCAGCCCACAACGGGTCGACCTGCGCCCGGAAGGAATTTCTGACGTGTACGGCCTCATCGGTAACCTGGTTATCGCGCGGGATACCATAATTGAGAACTACATTGCCGGATTTCGAAGCGATCATATTATCGGCAACGCGGCAGCAAATTGGCTGCAGGGCAGGGAAGGAGAGGACAAACTCTGGGGCAGTGAGGGGGATGATGCGCTGGATGGTGGCGCCGATGCAGACCGATTGGAGGGAGGTGCAGGCAGTGATATGTTCATATTTGCCCCCGGGCACGGCAATGACGTGATTGTTGATTTTAATCCGGGTGTCGACAAGATTTATCTTGTAGATTTCACCCGTATTAACAGCGTAAATGATTTAACTATTGCACTGGATGTATCCGGTCTCATCATTGATTTATCGGCTCATGGTGGCGGGACGGTCACACTGGAAGGCTTCAGCGGTATGTTGACTGAGGCGGACTTGAGCCCACGCGAGATTAAAGGCACTGCCGACAGTGATGAACTGGCAGGTGGGCCAGGTAACGAGATATTGATAGGAAGTGCGGGCGCTGATCGCCTGGACGGTGGCGAGGGTACTGATACGGTGTCCTACCATGAGTCTGCTGCGGGGGTGACGGTGACACTCAGGGACGGCAGCGGTCAAAATAGCCATGCTCAGGGCGACGTTCTGGTAGGCATCGAAAACCTGACAGGGTCCGATTACGATGATGTATTGGGCGGTGACAAGACAAGCAACCGGTTGGAGGGTGGTGCTGGTAGTGACGAGCTTTGGGGCGGCGGTGGGGATGATGTGTTGGAGGGAGGAGCCGGCACAGACAGGTTGATTGCCAGCGTGGGTGACGATCTCCTGGCTGGAGGCGCGGACAACGACCTGTTGGAAGGAGGCGTTGGCGCAGACGTTTTCGCTTTTGCTGTTGGTCATGGAGATGACACCATTATTGACTTCGAATTGGGTACTGACAGGATTGATCTTAAGGATTTCAGGGATATCAGTACTATTGACGACTTGAGCATTACCAGGAGTGAGGCCGATACCATCATTGATTTATCGGCTCATGGTGGCGGAACGATCACGCTGGAAGGCTTCAGCGGCGTGTTGACTAAAGTGGATTTCTACTTGTTCGACGCGGGCGCAGGCAACGATGCCCCCACAGGCGAGCCAATTTATGAAGTGCTGATTGGCGGGTTAATTGGACTGGGAACCAGTCCCAGCGCGGAGAGGCTGGAGGGAAGCCCCGGTAAGAACTTGGTGGTGTATTTTTCAGACGAGGCGGTGAGGGTGAACCTCAAAGACGGCACAGGCAGGGGAGGCTATGCCGAGGGTGACACGCTGGTGAATATTGAGCACGTCATTGGTTCAGACTACAACGATGTTTTGATTGGAAGCGACGGTCACAATATGTTGATAGGCAGCGCGGGAGCTGACCTGCTGGATGGAGGCGCTGGTGAGGATGTGGTGGCCTATACTTTTTCGAAGGAGGCGGTGACGGTGGACCTGCAGGACGGCACGGCCAGGGGAGGCAATGCCGAGGGTGATACGTTGGTGAATATTGAGCACGTCATCGGCTCGTTCCACAGTGATGACTTGACTGGCAACGACGGTGATAACTTGTTGGAAGGTGGCCCCGGCGCTGACCGGTTGGACGGGGGTGCTGGTGAGGATGTGGCGGTGTACTGGGGTTCACAGCAAGCGGTGACGGTGAACCTCAAGGACGGCACGGGAAAGGGAGGCGATGCGGAGGGCGACACCCTGGTGGGTATCGAGGGCATCTTTGGTTCGTCCCACGACGATACATTGACGGGCAACGATGGAGCAAACTGGCTGGATGGCGAAATCGGTGACGACATACTGGAAGGCGGCCCTGGCTTTGACGTTTTTCACTTTAATCCCGGACATGGAAACGATGTCATTCTCGACTTTACTGATAATCAGGATCGGATTGACCTCACCCAATTTGGCCTGTCCGGTTTTCACAAACTCACTTTATTACCTGACTCAGATAGCGTAACCATAGACCTGAGAGCATCGGATGGAGGAACGATCCTGCTTGAGGGTTTCGATATGGCTAACCTGGATGCGACGGACTTTTACTTTTGGGACAACGATGGAGGTAATGGGGATACCGACGAGGGTAGTGGAGATGCTCCGAGAACTGTAATTGAAGGCACCTCGGGTAATGACAGACTGACGGGTGGGCCGGGCCACCAGGTGCTGACAGGAAGCCCTGGCCCCGACCGGCTGGACGGTGGTCCCGACACGGATACGGTGACCTATTATGAGTCGGATACGGGAGTGAGTGTGTTACTCAGGGACGGCAGTGGTCAAAATGGCCATGCTGAGGGCGACATCCTGGTCGACATTGAGAACATAGTAGGGTCTGATTACGATGATGTATTAGGGGGAGACAATGGCGCTAACCACATGGTTGGCGGTGACGGCAATGACGGACTTTGGGGTAGCGGTGGTGACGATATATTGGAAGGCCGCGCCGGCATTGATCGGTTGTACGCCAGCAGTGGAGATGACTATCTGGACGGTGGCTCAGGTAAAGATCGGCTGGAAGGCGGCGCCGGGGCGGACCGGCTACGCGGTGGCGACGACGCTGATAGATTTATTTTTACTGCCGAACATGGAAACGACGTCATTCTCGACTTTGCCGATAATCAGGACCGGATTGACCTCAGTTCTTTCGAGCTATCCGGCTTTGACCAACTCAAGGTATCGTCTGACGCAGAGGGCGTGACCATAGACCTGACCGCGTCAGGCGGAGGAACGATCCTGCTTGAGGGCTTTGACATTAACAACCTGGATGCGACGGACTTTCTGTTCTGAAAAACTGCACAGGATCTACTGATACCAGCGTAAGGATGCCTCTTAAAGCGGAGGAACGTTATGTTATTTACCCTACAAGAATACCGGGACGCACCGGCAAGTCCCGAGACTCGATACTGCATCGTGTCAAACGCGGATGGCTCGTTTGCTTCGATAAATAATACGTTCAAGGGGGCGCTGAGCAGTAGCCTTGACGAAGATTGGGTCGAGATCCACGTGCCGGCGGGGAAAGAGTACATCATCAGTCTGACAGGTGACCCAGGCGGTGTCGCAGACACTGTTTTGAAACTGTTCGATGCAACGGGCAGTCTCATTGCCAGGAATGATGATAAAGACTTTGCCCAGGGCGAGCTTGATTCAGAGTTGGTCTTTACCCCGCAGGTCAGTGGTAACTACTATATCAGCGCCGGTGCCTATGCTGGCAATCCGTCACAGACCAACGAGGGTGCTTACACCATCACGATCAGGGAAAGCAGTGTAGGTCCGGCGGATATTATTGATACTGATAAGCCGCATCGGCTCTACGGCACGGAGGCGGGAGACACCATCAGGGGCAAGGGCGGTCGCGACTTGATATTTGGTGGCGCCGGTAACGATACGCTCGACGGTGGCGACGGGGATGATGACCTGTACGGCGGGCCGGGCGCCGATACGCTCATCGGCGGCGCGGGGAAAGACAGAGTCGTTTACACGGTTTCACCCCCGGGCGAGAGTCTGACGATAGACCTTCTCTCAGGCATTGCCCGGGGCGGTCATGCGGAAGGCGATGTGATTGGTGATGATGTCGAGCATATTGGGGGCGCCATTCATGCCCAAAACACACTGACGGGTAACGAACTGGACAACCGGCTCGTGGGGGGACGGTTGATGGACCGTCTATACGGCGGCGACGGCAATGACGAACTCTACGGCGAAGCGGGGAATGATGAGTTGTATGGTGGTGATGGCGACGACAGGCTGTCAGGCGGGCTGGGCGCCGACACGCTGGTCGGCGGTGAGGGGAACGATACCTTGTGGTACATCCCGTCCCCGACAGGTGTGATAGTGCGGCTGCATGATATGACTGTGCGGTTTGGTAGTGCAGAAGGCGATATCTTTGGCGAGACGGAGGAGCACAGGTATACGAATAAAGAGGGCGAGGAAGTGGTGGAGATAGTCCCCGATATCGAGAATATCATCGGCTCTCCTCATGACGACATACTGGCGGGGGACAGCAGGAGGAATAAGCTCTGGGGCGCCGCGGGTGACGATATCCTGTACGGCGGGCCGGGGGGTGACGAGGGCAACGCGGACGAGCTGTATGGTGAAAGCGGCAATGATAAGCTGTACGGCGGCATAGGTAACGACACCCTTGTTGGCCTGTCCGGTGATGACAAACTCTGGGGCGGCCCGGGCATGGACACCCTTGATGGTGGCTGGGGTGATGATGAACTCTGGGGTGGCCCGGGGGCGGATATATTTTTTGGAGACTATGGGGATGATACGATTTATGCCGATGAAGAAGATATTGGTTATCATATTGATGGCGGCTTCGGCTACGATATCCTCTCGTATGAGCATCTGACGGGTTCGGAAGGGGTAACAGTCAACTCATATGATCTTTTTCGGATTGAAAAGGTTATCGGGTCTCCGAATGATGACACCCTGAGCTGTCGTGGTATGGTTACAATCGTAGAAGGCGGCGCGGGTGCAGATGTGCTGGAAGGCGACTTCAGTTACAATAATGACACCGTATCCTATGCGAGTTCGGACGACTGGGTCCAGGTGTCGTTGATGGATGACACTGCCACAGGAGGTCATGCTTCCGGCGATACGATATCGTACTTCGAAAACGTGACCGGTTCTATGCACAATGACGTGTTGATCGGCAACAACATGGCTAACGTGCTCAGGGGTCTTGCGGGTAATGATGGTCTGCAAGGCGGTAGGGGGGATAATACCTTGGAGGGAGGCGTCGGTGATGATATCTTCGTATTCAGCCCAGGTGATGCGAGCAGTGAGGATGTCATCGTGGATTTCAATGATGG
>JAAXHV010000480.1 GCA_012270695.1 Gammaproteobacteria bacterium
AGCTGCGGCAACAGGTGTGTATGTGGTCCTGCTTCCGTATTGCCGCCTTTTTGCGGGATGGAAGTACAGACTTCGATGCGGCCCAGCTTTGCTATGACGACACGTTCCGGCGCCGCGCTTTGCAGCATACCCAGTACGGTATGCCCGTTATTTGAGAGCGCCTGTCCGCAGAGTGAATTCAATTCGTTCACCAGGCTCATATCCCCGGAACGTACGCAGAAGCGAATCAGGTCAGACCCCAGGCCCAGGTCGAATAACTGTTTATCCCTGCCCTCGGGGCGGACTGCTTCCAGGTCTGCCCCAAGAGCTGTTATGACGTGGTTTGCGGATAACAGTGAATGCTCCCTGGGTAAGGCGAAGGCTATGGCCTGGGTCCAGGAACGCGAACAATGGGCAACTTCCTCATAAGCGAAACAGGCAAGCTCGTCGGGCAGTCTGAGGGTTATGGCGCCCCGGTCAGTCACGGCATGAAGGCTGTGCGCGCTCTCCCCGAAGCTGAGGGATTCTCCTGCGTCGTGCATGAACTCGGCAATGGCGCCGGAAATGCCGCTGCTCCAACTGCACTCGGAGGAGTGCAGGTAGCGTTTGATCAGGCCGATGGCCATTTCACGGGTAGCTGTTCTGCCAGTATTCATGGCTTTCGTTATGTACTTCGTCAAGAAAGGGTAATCTGCTGCCGGTTACCGGACACCTGCGCGTATTGTCTATCGGAGTTGCAGGTGCAGGTTAATGGCTGTGACTGTGCAGGCGCAGGTGCTCTTCCCGGACCTGATCCCTGCGCTGCGCCAGCGCCTCAACCGTAAGCAGGTCCTTGTCGGCGGCAATGTTTTCCAGCGCCGCCAGCCAGTGATGGTAATAAGTATTGCCGAGATCGGGATCGCCCCGGGCGCGGGCCGCGGCAATGGCCTGGTTGAGACGATCCGCCCACTCCGCCCAGGTGAAAAGCCCCTGTTCATGCAGTTTCAGGACCAGGGCAAAGGCTTGCGCCTGCCAGGGTTCCTTGAAGACCGGGCCGTCTTCATCCAACGGCAACCCGGGCAGGGAGTCAAGATCGGGCAGAGGCATGGATAGCGATGTTATTCCGCCAAGTCCATATAATCATCGAACAGGTCAATGTAGACGCAGTCTTTCTCCGGCGCCGCTTCACCCCATAACTCCCGAGCCGTGAAGCGGACGTTATAGACGTGTTGCGGTTTATCCGGTCCGCCGTGGGCATTGGTATCGGGCAGGAGAAAGATCCCGTGATCCATTTCCACCACCCCGCGCCTGCCCCTGATATAGCGGGGTATCCGTGTATGGTGCAGTGGATTTATGTTTCTGGCGATTACCGCATCGCCCGCCTTGAATTTAGGTGGGATATCGGCTTCCACAAAGACCTGGATACGGTTATTCATGCCGTATTGCATCCTCTCAGCGGGAGCGGCCTCCACGCCGGCCGGCAGTTCCGGCGCAGTTACCTCGCCGGATTCCAGTTCTTCTCGCGTAACCACCTTTTTTTGCAGCATTAACTGCTCAAGGCTGTACAACCACTTTTCGTAGTACTTGAAGGTCAGGTAGTCCTGCGGCGGGATGGTTTCGGTCATGTAGCGCACCTCATCGGTAACGAAAATTCCGGCGCCCATCGTGGCAAGGGTCATGGCATACACTTTTCTTTCCCAATCCTCGTGAAACACCGGTTCATCTTTTTCGATATTTACAGGTCCGATATTGTCCATACCGCCGATGTCATGAATGCCGTTCATTATGCTCTGTTCTCCACCTGTTATTGTTGAAAAGCGACCAGCCCGGTGCCGACCATGGAATCGCGGGTGATGATCTCCTGCAACTCCTCTTCACTCATATTCTCTGTGCCATCCGGCCGTTTCGGCAACACCAGGTACCTGATCTCGGCGTTGCTGTCCCAGACCCGCACCTCGGTCTCTTCCGCTAATTCCAGCCCGAATTCCTTTAACAGACCGCGCGGGTCGCGCACCGCCTTAGCCCGGTAAGGCGTGCTTTTATACCAGTTGGGCGGCAGGCCCAGCACCGGCCAGGGATAGCAGGAGCAAAGCGTGCACACGACCAGGTTATGGATCTTGTCGGTATTTTCCACCACCACCATGTGGCTGCCTTCAATCCCGGTGAATCCCAGCTCCGCCAAGGCGCCAGAGGCATCTTGTAATAACCTGGCCTTGAAATCAGGGTCGGCCCACGCTTTGGCAACGACCCTGGCGCCGATATGCGGGCCTACTTTGTTTTCATAATGGTCGATGATGGCGTCCAGGGCGTCCCGGTTCACCGCCCCTTTTTCAATTAACAGGGATTCCAGGGCCCTGACCCGAAGCTGTACGTCCGACAACGGCGCACGGTGTGCTGATCCTGCCATGTTGCTTGCCTCATTCGGTTATATAGATAGCCCGCATATCTCACCGTCGGTTGTCATAGACGGCGCATCCATTGGTGAGAAATCCAGGCTAGAAATCAGCATGACACAAAGTCACCGGTTAATTCAAGCGGGAACCGCTGATGACAGCCGGGGCGCAGCGTTTCCCGGGTGTTCAGGCGGAGGCGCCTTTACCCAGTTGTCTCATCAGCATGTCGTAGTAATCCACTTCGCGTCGTTCACTCGTGGCCTTTAACGTGTCTTCAAGCTGCTCCATACGGGCGCGGGCAGCACTTTCTATCCTGATTCCCGCCAACTTTTTTGTGAATCGGAAAAAGCACACGTTCAACTTGTGGCTCATGCTGAACTTCACGTCTACGGAGCAGTCAATGAAGCCACCTGTGTCGTTCTTGATGAAAGAACACATGAGAGAAGCCCTCTGGCTATCGTAGATGGAAATGTCGTAGTCAGGCTCTATTACCTCTTCTCCAAACGCCTCCCGCAGGCGTTTTTCGAGGACGCGCAGGCTTTTCTTGGTTAAACGACCTTGGTATTGATAGCCGGTACTGACAGAGTGGGGTGAATCCGTCAGTTGGGGTTCCTTCTTCCCATCGATAAGATCACTGTACAGTGGGTCGAGTACCTGGGTGTATTTGCTGATACACTCGCGGGCGGCCGTTTTGATGTTATCCATTTCTTGTCCCTTGATGAGATGGGGCTTGAACTGAAAGTCTATGGAAGAAAGCCCGCCACTGTTTCCAGTGGCGCTGAAGAAATAGCTGAAGTTGTTAAGGGAAATTTCCATTGTCCGTTCTCCTTTTATAGTTAGCCGCAGAGTCCCGATGATAATCAGGTTATTTCTCTCTCCTATCAAGAGTCGCTACGGCAAAGGTTGTAGGAACTCGAATTATAGCGCATCCGACAGGTCTGTGCAGCGCTGATTATCCCGTGTCGTATGACGCTTCGATGTTATACTGGGCGCAGTTTCCTATCGGCCACCCTATCTCCTGAACGATTTATAGAGAAATACAGCAGGCACAGTTTATGCGCCAGTCTAAATTCATTTTACTGATGTTCGTCGGGGGGACGATCGTTGCCGTCAGCATGGGTATCCGGCAGTCGTTCGGCGTGTTCCTGCAGCCTGTAGTCACCGACCTTGAGCTCACCCGGACGGCGTTCGGGCTGGCTATTGCCATTCAGAACCTGGTCTGGGGTCTGGCGCAGCCGTTTGCCGGGATGCTGGCGGACAAATACGGTAGTTTCCGGGTGTTGATCCTATCCAGCCTGCTGTACATCGTTGGGCTGGTCCTGACCGCCACGACATCATCCGCTACCGGACTGCACCTAAGCCTGGGGATGGTGGTCGGTCTGGCAATGAGCGGGACGACGTTTGCGGTGGTATTGAGCGCGGTGGGGCGGCTGGTGGTGCCGGAGAAAAGGAGCCTGGCGTTCGGCATCGTCTCCGCCGGGGGGTCCATCGGCATGTTTTCCTTCGTGCCGCTGGGCCAGTTGTTCATCGGGCTGTACGGTTGGAGCGTCGCTTTTTTGATCCTGGCGGGATGCGTAACCATCGTGCCGCTGCTGTCACTGCTGTTCCAGCGTCAGACCAGGGAGGGCGAGATCAGGTCGAACCTGCCCGAACACACTTTGTCCCAGGTCTTGCGCAGCGCGCGGGTCCATTCCGGCTACTGGCTGTTGAATTGCGGTTTCCTCGTATGCGGGTTCCACGTAGCCTTTATTGCCACACACCTCCCGGCGTTCCTGAGTGACTC
>JAAXHV010000481.1 GCA_012270695.1 Gammaproteobacteria bacterium
GGGTCAGGGGAGTGGACGATAACGGTTTGTTGCTGCTGGAGACCTGCGATGGCGCCAGGAAATTCAGCAGCGGTGAACTGCGTGTAAGAGCGATAGATTGAAATTACTCGTCGATATTGGCAACAGCCGGGTCAAATGGGCTTTTGATCGTAATGCATCCCTGTCCGGTCATGACAGGTTTACCTACACGGGGGGCACGCTGGCTGAACTGCTTGAGCATAACTGGAGCGCATTGATGCGGCCGGAACAGGTATATATAGCGAGTGTGGTCGACGCCGGAACGATCGGTAAACTTCAGGATTACATCCGCCTCACCTGGTCCCTGGAACCACGGCTGGCCGTGGCGGAAAAGGAGCGTGCCGGCTTAAAAAACGCCTATACCGATGTAGCCACCATGGGCGTGGACCGTTGGCTGGCGATGCTGGCAGCCTGGAACAAGTATAAAAGACCCGCCTGCGTTATCGACTGCGGGACTGCGGTCACGGTGGATATCATCCTGGGAAACGGCCAACACGCCGGAGGTTTCATCCTTCCAGGGATGTCGCTGATGGCTGCTGCTCTGGTGCGGGAAACCCATGGAATTCACGCGCATCACGAAACAGTCCCACAACTGGAATTCGGCCGTTCAACCGCGGCCTGCATCCGCAACGGTTTTGCTTTTGCGCTCGCCGGTCTGATAGAGCGCTGCGCCGGGAAAATCAGGGAGGAACAAGGCGCCGAACTGTCGTTCATCATTACCGGTGGCGGAGCGGAGCAGGCGTTGCCCATGCTGCCCGATCACTATTTCCTTGAGCCTCATCTTGTCCTGGAGGGCCTTAGTCTCATTTGACAAATGGGGCGGACTCCATGTAAGAATCTCCGGACAATAATTATGAATGATCGACGAATATGAGATGGTTAGCTTTATTGTTGCTTGCCGGCAACCTACTCTACCTGGGCTGGGAGCTTGACCGCGAGGCAAAAGCGCTCGTCGCAAACAGCAGGCCGGTGTTTACAACCCCTGCGAATACAACGACACTGAAAAAAATTGACGACAGAACCAGCCTGCCGGAGTTAAGGGGAATATCAGGGCGATACCAGCCCGCTCGGGTCCTGCTGCCGGCCCGCCGTTAACCCGCATTTCTCACTTGGTGAGTTAGCCGGGTTAATTATAAGCCCAACACGATGCCTGAAAAAATAATCAGGCCTACCCAGTTGTTGTTGAGAAACGCCTTGAAACACTTCTCCGGGGTGCGGTCGTAGATCAGGTATTGCTGGTACGTCAGCAAAACCGCAGCGAGCAACAGCGCGATATAATAAGTTGTACCGAGCCCCGTTTGTTGGCCGATACTGAACAGGGCTGCGACAAACATGACCTGGATGATGCCGATGATAAGGCGGTCGGCATCGTCCAGCAGGATGGCAGTGGATTTCAGCCCGATGCGCAAGTCATCTTCCCGGTCCACCATGGCATATATCGTGTCATAGATTAATACCCACAGCATGTTCGTGGCAAAGATCAGCCAGGCAATAGACGGCACACCATTTGTCGAGGCGGCAAACGCCATGGGAATGCCCCAACTGAACGCAAAACCAAGAAAAACCTGTGGCAGGTAGGTATAGCGTTTCATGAAAGGATAGAGCAGGGTAAGACAGACCGCAAAGATCGATAACAGCACGGTCAGACGATTGGTGGTCAATACCAGCAGAAAAGCGCTGATCCCCAGAACTGCAATGACCATGATGGCCTCTGTCTGCGAAACCCTGCCGGTAGCAATGGGCCGGTCTTTTGTGCGCTCTACAAAGCGGTCGAAATCCCTGTCCACCAAGTCATTTACGACAACGCCGGCAGAGCGGGTGAGGAATACCCCCATGACGAATACCACCAGCAGATGCAGCGTCGGTTTGCCGTTATTGGCAAGCCACAAGGCCCACAGGGTCGGCCATAACAGCAATAGCCAGCCGATGGGTTTATCCAGCCTGATAAGTTGAGCGTAAAGGACGGGCTTTACCCATAATATCCGCCTTAAACTTTGCCAAAGTCGATTTTTGTGCTCAGCCATCTCGAGATCAGTTTGTTCACCTGTTGCGGGTATTGTGTCAGGATATCATCAGCAGTCTGCTGCACCCGTGGTATCAAATGCGCATCCCGCACAAAATCAGCTATGTGGAATTCCGGCACTCCGGTCTGTTTTTTCCCCAGGATTTCTCCGGGACCGCGCAGTTCCAGGTCACTCTTTGCAATAGCAAATCCGTCATTGGTTTCCCGCATCCTGTTCAGTCTTACCCGGGCATTCTCCGATAAGGGAGTCTGGTAAAGCAGGACACAATCGCTTGGTTGGGTACCCCGGCCAACCCTGCCGCGCAATTGGTGCAGTTGGGACAGCCCGAGCCGCTCGGCATTCTCAATGATCATCAGGCTGGCGTTGGCGACGTCGACGCCTACCTCGATAACCGTCGTCGCCACCAGCAGGTCTATCCGCCCTGATTTGAAATTATCCATCACCGTCTCCTTCTCGGAGTTTTTCATCCTGCCGTGGATAAGGCCGATGTTTAATTCACTCAATTGCAGGGACAGGTGATCCTGTATGTCTTCTGCTGCTTGCAGTTGCAGTGTTTCAGAATTTTCAATCAAAGTACATACCCAGTAAGCCTGCCGTCCCTGTTTACAGACTTCATGGATGCGTTTGATAACCTCTTCCCTTTTTTCATTCGAGATCACCGTCGTTTTGACCGGCTGCCGTCCGGGAGGTAACTGATCGATGACGGAAATATCCAGGTCTGCAAACAAAGTCATGGCAAGAGTCCTGGGGATAGGCGTTGCCGTCGTGATCAACTGGTGCGGTTGCCGGGTTTTTTTCATCCCTTTTTCCAGCAGGGCAAGCCGCTGGTCGACACCGAAACGGTGTTGTTCGTCGATAATAATCAAACCCACGTTACTGAATGAAACCTGGTCCTGGAATAAAGCGTGCGTGCCGACAACGACAG
>JAAXHV010000482.1 GCA_012270695.1 Gammaproteobacteria bacterium
TCGTCATAAGCCAATTGATGAAGCCGTATGGGTGGCGGCGCTTGACGCCCTTCCCACTCTTGGCCCGCTTGATGAACGCGAACGCGCCAGGCTCCGGGAACTTTCCGCGCGTTTTATCGCCAGTAAATCCATCGAGCCGGTACGCGGACAGCGCCTTGACGAGCTGGAACTTGTTGTGGTCGCAGCCCAGGCGTGCCTGCCGATTTTTGCTTTTGGTCTTGCTGCCTACAGTTCGTGGCATAGTATCGTGGTTTATCCCGGAAGTTTTGTTGCGCGGGAACACGTGGTGGATGAGGCAGGTGTCGAACATGAGTGGGAGGAAGCCCGCGCCGGCGAATCCTGGTTGCGCGGTCCGGTTATCCTTTCCTGGGAAGATATTGCGGCGTCAGGGCAGGGCGAGGGTTATAACGTCATTATCCATGAGATGGCACACAAACTCGATATGTTGCACGGTGAGGCAAACGGCCGTCCGTTACTGCACCGGGATATGGACCCCGAAGCCTGGAGCGGGGAGTTGAACGCTGCCTACGCGGATATGCAGCGTCGTATCCATGCGGGTGAGGCGACCCCGATAGATGAATACGCAGCCACTGACCCAGGTGAGTTTTTCGCAGTGGCCAGCGAGTACTTCTTTGACGCTCCGGTTGTACTGGATAGCGTATACCCCGCCGTCTACAAGCGCCTGCGCGAGTTCTACCGCCAGGACCCTCTGACCCGCCTTGGTCGACCCAATAAAGCATATCCTGGAAAGTTATCCGGCAAGAAAGACAGGAGGAAATAAATCGGCTATAATCCGAAACCTTATCGAAACGTACATCACCAGAGAAAACAGCCCTGATGTGGCTATCGCCTGCTGCGCGGCAATGGCCTCCGCTGGAAGTCCAGAAGGCAGGTTGGTTTTATACAAGTAAATATCCAGGAGTTAAAACAAGAATGAATGTACCTGTTGTCCCAAAAGTCGGGGTCATATTCAAATCCTATGAACCTTTGGCGTCCATGCAGAAGTATGCCCGGCAGACCGAGGCGGCGAATTTGATGGGTGGGTTCTGGATTGCCGAGGCTTACCACTGGTTTCGCCAGTACGGGCTGGAGGCTCGGGGTTGCTTTACCACCCTGGCGGCGATCAGTGTGGCGACCAGCAAAATACCCATTGGTCTTGGCATTACATCGCCGTACATGCGCCATCCCACCATACAGGCCTCAGAAGCGGCGGCCATAGACGAGTTGTCCGACGGCCGTTTTATCATGGGCATCGGCGTGGGCAAGGTGGGCATCGAATACCTGGAATACGATATTGAAAAACTGCGGCCGGTCGGGGTCCATCATGAATCCATGGAGATCATGCGCAAGGTCTTCGCCGGTGAAGCCTATGAATACAAGGGCAAATACTTTGAATCCTCCATGCCGGGGTTTGACCGGGCGGGCGCGGGTTTGCGCACTGAAATTCCCATCTACGTGGGCGCCACCGGCCCTTTCATGCAAAAGCTCTCAGGCCGTGAAAGTGATGGAATGCTGCTGGCGGGGCTGACCTCTCCTGCGTTTGTCAGCTATGCTCGGGCGAATATGGACGTCGGCGCAGAAAAGGCCGGACGCACCCTGCCGCCGGATTTTCCGGTAGGCGGCGTGATCCTCTGTTCCTGCTCAAGGGACGGCGACAAGGCGCGGGATGCGACCCGCCCCTATACGGGGACTTACGTGGTCAACAAGATCAGGAATATTAAAAACGACGTGATCCTGGCCGGTTCGGGATTGCCCGACTCCGCCTGGGAGCCATTCCGCCAGGCCATAGCAGACGGTACCCAGGACAATGTCACCCGGTACGTGACAGATGAGATGATGCGCAAATTCACCGTGATATCCGGCACGCCGGAGGACTGTCTCGAGATCACACAGGAACTGGTGGATGCGGGATTGAACCTGCCCTTGCTGGAGGTGGTCGGCGCGGATGAGGCTGCCAACCTGGAGACCATCCGTCTGATGGGTGAGGAGGTCGTGCCTAATCTGAAACCCGCGGGATGACTATGAGGATTGAGGAAAAAGCCAATGAAATTAGCGACATTTGACATTAACAGTAGCGGTAAACGTACTCTAGGGGCGTGCCAAAACGACGTTTACGTAGACTTGGCGGGCTTGTCCGGCGGTGAGCTACCGGTTGACATGATCGATTTCCTCAAGGTGGGTGAAGCCGCCATGGACCAGGCCCGCAGTCTGTTGGCCGGGGTACAGTCCGGCAGCGGTGAACATATCTATACAGAAGACTCAATCACCTTACAGTCGCCGGTGCCGTTACCCGGCAAAATAGTGCATACCTCCTGCAACTTTGACTCTCACCTGCAGGAACTGACGACCTGGAAAGACCCGGAATGGGAATCCCACAACTGGGGCGAGTTTCATTTCGAGCATCCCACCGGCTTCCTGGAGGCGCCTTCATCCGTGGTGCCCAGCGGCACCGGCGTCGAGATTCCGGTTTTCACTAGGCAACTGGATTATGAGATCGAAATCGCCATCATCATCGGCAGAGAAGCCTTCAAGGTCGGTGTCGAGGAAGCCTTCGATTACGTTGCGGGTTATACCATCTTCAATGACTTGTCGGCCCGTGACATCCAGGCCCGGGAGCACTCAAACAAGGTGATCCTGATGGGGAAGAGTTTCAAGGGTTCCTGCCCATTGGGTCCCTGGCTGGTCACGCCGGACGAGCTGGACGACCCCCACGACCTGGATATGAAACTGCGCGTCAACGGCGAAGTGCGCCAGGACGCCAATACCGGACAAATGCATTACAAGACCGCGGAACTGGTCTCCTGGTGGTCCCACATGGGCCTGTATCCCGGCGACGTCATCACCAGCGGCAGCCCTCCGGGCGTCGCAGCCGGGATGGATTCACCCAGGTGGCTGCAGGCAGGCGATACAGTGGATGCGACCATTGCAAAACTGGGTACCTTGACGACCAGGATCATATAATCGACAGGAATAAATAATGACTGCTGAAGTTAATAAACAACTGCTGGCCAGGGCTATCGATCACATCGACAGGCAGCGCCTGGTGAAGCTGGTTATGGACCTGGTAGACATCCCCAGTCCTACCGGTGAGGAGGAAGGCGTTGCCCGGGCCTTGCATGAGATTTTCGGTACGGCCGGTTTTGACGCCACCCTGCAACCCATCGGTGATGACCGTTATAACGCGATCGGCCGCCTGCAGGGGAAGGGCGGCGGAAAGTCACTCATGTTCAATGGTCACCTGGATACCTCATTCGGCCCGGAGCAGGCCCATCGCGGCCTCGGTTACCAGTGCAAGGCCACGCTGGTTGATAATGAATGGATTTATGGCATGGGGTCTTTCAACATGAAGAGCGCCATGGGGACTTATATCGTTGCCACTGAGGCGATCCGCAAAGCCGGCATCAAACTGGCCGGAGACGTGGTGATCGCCGGTGTGGCGGGTGAGATAGAGAAATCCCCGGTGAATGACTTTGAGGGCAGGCAATACCAGGGCTACGGCGTCGGCACCAAGTATGCGATTACTCACGG
>JAAXHV010000483.1 GCA_012270695.1 Gammaproteobacteria bacterium
GATCAGCCATCTCCCGGTTACATCTGCAAGCAGCCGGCAAATACAGATCATGCCTTAATCTCCGGGTCACTCACCGGCCTGATGGAAAACCATTCCAGCAGGCAGCCTGCAGTCACGTTGCCCGCTCCCGGATTGTCCGTAAGCTCCACAAAACTGCGCGTCAATTCACAGCCTGAAACAGTGTAGAGACCCTTGGCCTGCTCATCCAGCAAGTCCAGCAATGCAAACAAATCCCCTTCATGCAGCAACTGCATGTTCAGGGTCATTTCACTGACAAAAATTTTATATCTGCCGGCGACCACCGGGATATCCGGCTTATATCCTTTCTGCGCCCTTATCTCATAACTCAGGGACGGCAACTGAAGCCTGTTTCCCGCGTCCTGCAGCGCTTCAATCCAGTTCAACCTGTGCTCATCGCCGAGCAACCCGGTTTTATGCAGGTCCATGAACTGAGGGAAAAAATCCCTGATTGCATCCTCTTCCTCAGCCACTGCCAGGTAACGGCGGCTGAGCGCGCTCAACCGTTCACTGTTGTGCCGGTATTCCTGTTCCATCCGGCTCTGAAAGTAAACGCTTCCAGCCAGTAACGAGGTGCTGAGCACAGCGGCGCCGGTAAACATCGTCAGCGCGCCACGCAAATATTGCCAGTCGACATTGTCAGGTTTCACGACTGCTCTCCATCTCCGGGCTGGTCATAAATCCGGGTTAATACAACCCTGAGGGTGAATTCTGCTCGGCGTTGCAGAGAATGTGTATCACCCTGTAAATCCGCGCCGGAACTGACATCCAGGGGCAGAGAAACGATACTGACCTCGTCTACCCTCTGCTGGGTGCGCAGGTCTTGGGCAAATCGTTCGACCGTACTCATGGCTTCCCTGAAATTACCGTTAAACGGTTCGATACGCCCTTCAAGCAAGGCCACGTGGTAAACCGTCGGGGCAACGCCGGCGCCGGGAACATCCATCGCTACCCGTATATCCGCACGAACCGGGGCGTCGTTGAGGGCTGTCTCCGGATTATCAGCGACCGCCCAGGCCAGCCTGCTCGACTGTATGGAGGGAAACCGGTCCAGGCTGCGACTGAGCAATCGCACCATGTCGATTGGTGATGATTTGTTTTGCCTCAGACTATTTGCAATCCATACTGCTGCTTTCAGGTCTGACGGTTCAACAGGTGTTTCCGGGAGGCGCTGCCTGGCCAGCTCATACTTTGCCGCGAGTACCCGGGTCTTCTCCTTTGCGGTATCGCTTTGCCGTTTATAGACGATGCCGCCCAGGAAATTCGGTCCGCTCCAGCCTGCGCTTCCGAGTAACAGTACAATCCCGGCGACAGCTACTGAGTTGCGCAGCCGCCGCAGGGAAAAATAACGCCTTTCAGTGGCATTGGCGTAATGGTTGCCGGGCCTGAGCTGTAAAAACCGCTGCATGAAATACAGGTCACTGAACGGGGTTGACGCCTCCCTGTGCTGTTCGGGTCCTTCCGGCAGTTCATCCAGGTCGCAGAAATGGTAGCTTACGAATTCCTGTTGTGCGCAGGCAGACTGCAACCCTTGCAACAGCCTGCCCGCCAGTAGAAAATGGATATGTAACGGTTCCCCGGAGTTAAACGGTCGCTGGCTGTTCAGGTAGCGCTGGATTTTTTTCACTTCATCACGAATAAAGGGTGAGTATGACGCAGGTTCGCCGCCGGGCATCTGCACCAGACGGCTGAAGCGGAACTGCCCATTGTCAAAGAAGGTCTGACGTAATCCGCTGATGCTTTGCAGGCTCACCAGCAACCGGTGTCCGTCACTCCGGCCGGCTATGGCCTTCAGCAGTTGTTCCGTAAAAATCGGCAATGAGCAGATTCCGGCTACAGGCGCTTTGGCTTCTTCCAATATGGCAAGCCATTGTCTGAGGACGGACGGATTGGTCAGCGCGCTCAGTAATACCCGATCATCTCTGCGTCTCCCGGTTTCCCGGCCCGCCACCTTGTAAAAACAATATGAGGTATCTTTGAAAAAGCGTCCGGCCTTGCGTTTTAGCAGCGCCTCCCGGTCGCGCCGGGATACGTGTGGAACAGTGTCCTGGCGATATTCTTCATCAAACAAATCCACCAATACGTAGAACGGGATATCCGCTGTTTCATCCAGGTAACGCCGGAAACTTTGATGCCCTCCCACTCCTGCTTCAAACAGGGTGTAACGGCAAAGATCGTTATCTTCCCAGTGGGATACGGCAGCGCGTTGGCTGCCGACGAACAGTGCCCTGCGGGCGCCGAGATTAAATTTGAAGTCCGGTAATGAGATCATACAGGGGTCCTAATACGGAAAACATGACCCAGCCTATAATGGCTCCAAGCGACAGCGTCATGACCGGCTCTATCATTGATTGCAGCCTGCCTATCTCCTCACGCACGTCGCGAGTGTAAAAATAGGCAACGTTCTCAAGGGAGAGCGCCAGTGCACCGGTTGTTTCTCCAACCCGGATCATGCGCAGTATCAGGGGCGGGAACAGGCCGCTTGCCGCAAAGCTGTCACCCAGGCTTTTTCCATCCGCCACGGCTCTGCCGACGCTGTTCATCGCCTTCTCGATAGCAAGGTTGCCGGCGCTGCGCTCGCTGGCGCTGATGCAATCGATAACCGTTATACCCGAGGAATACATCATGGCAAAGAGACCGGAGAGCCGGGCCAGAATCAGTTTTTCCAGCAACGGGCCGAACACGGGCGCGGATAACTTCATGCGGTCGAAAGCAAA
>JAAXHV010000484.1 GCA_012270695.1 Gammaproteobacteria bacterium
GATAAAAACATCGGCCCCCTGGTACAGACCGACATGACCCGTTGTATCCACTGTACCCGCTGCGTCCGTTTCGGCGAGGAAATTGCCGGATTGCGCGAATTGGGCGCAACCGGCCGCAGTGAGTTTATGGAGATAGGCACTTATATTGAAAAGAGTATGGCTTCCGAATTGTCCGGCAACGTCATAGACCTGTGTCCGGTCGGCGCGCTTACCTCCAAACCGTTCCGGTATACTGCCCGCACCTGGGAGATGACCCAGCACAGCGGTATCGCGGCCCACGATGGGGTAGGCTCAAACCTGCACTTCCATGTAAAAGATGATCGAGTCAAACGTGTGGTGCCTGCAGAGAATGAGGATATCAATGAGGTCTGGCTGGCGGACCGCGATCGTTTCAGTTACGAAGGTCTGAACAGCGCCGAGCGCCTGACGGCTCCCATGGTCAAGGGTAAGCAAGGTTGGCGGGAAGTCGGTTGGGCTACGGCTTTCGGCCATACGGCAGACAGGCTGCGTGCCGCGTTGGAGCAACATGGAGCAGACAGGTTCGGCGCATTGGTTTCCCCTTCGGCTACTACTGAGGAGTATTACCTGGCGCAGAAATTCGTACGCGGACTGGGCTCCGACAACATAGACCATCGATTACGGCAAACGGATTTCACCGACCAGGAAACAGCGCCGGCGTACCCCGGTCTCGGCATGCCCCTCGCCGGCGTTGAACAACTCGATGCGGTCTTGATCGTCGGCGGCTTTCCGCGTAAGGACCAGCCAATTTTCAATCATCGCGTGCGTAAAGCGGCCCTGGCCGGCGCCGAAGTGATGGTGATCAACCCGGTAGACTTCGATTTCAATTTTAACATTGCCCATAAATGTATAGCATCACCGGCCAATCTCGTCCACGAACTGGCGTGCGTTCTGCAGGCCGCCGTGGTTATGGCTGACAAGAGTGCTGCGCCAGCCGGCTTGCCGGCAGAGATAATGCCTAAACCTCTTCATAAAAGAATTGCGAGGGCGCTGGTCAAAGCAGACAGGGCTGCCGTATTCATCGGCAGCCTGGGTATTTCCCATTCCCGATTGTCCTCGTTGCGCTTCCTGTCCGGGACACTGGCGCAACGGGTTTCAGCCACATTCGGTTACCTGGAGAATGGGGCGAACAGCGCCGGGGCCTGGCTGGCCGGGGCCATACCCCACCGAATCCCCGGTATGGAAAAAGCCGCAAGCGGCGGTCTGGATGCCGGCGCCATGCTGGCGCAGGGCATGGCGGCCTACCTGCTGCTGGACGTGGAACCGGAGCTGGATAGTTTTGCCGGAAACCTGGCGCGGGAGGCCATGGCCGGGGCAGACTGCATTGTTGCCGTTACCGGCTACAAGAACGCGGCAGAGTATGCCGACGTGCTGTTGCCCATGGCAATGTATGCGGAAAACGCAGGTTCTTACCTGAACATGGAGGGCCGGCAACAGTGTTTCAGCGCAGCCGTACCGCCACCCGGAAAAGCGCGCCCTGCCTGGGAAATAATTTGTTCCCTGGCGAAAAAATTCGGAATTCCCGACTTCAGTTACCGCGGGGTCGCAGACATCCGCTCTGAACTGGCCGAGATAACGCAGCATCTTCGCGCGGATAATATGGGCGCCTGGCAAACACCTGAAACAATAGAGACAGGTAGCGACGCTGTGCAGTGTATCGGTTATGTCCCCATGAATTCAGTTGACCCGCTGGTGCGCCATGCCCCGGCATTACAGCAGGGCGCAGATATTGCAGACGGGTTTGCCCATATCAATAAAAAAACCGCGCGCAGGCTGGGGGTGGTCCGCCAGGAGAACGTCAGGGTAACAAGCCAGACGACCGCCATGCAGTTGCCGTTACTGATCGACGGCACGGTTGCGGACAACTGCGTATTGATCCACGGCGGGCACGCCGACAGCGGCAAGCTGGGCCCGTTACCAGGCCCGGTTTCGGTGACCGGGGTTTAATCCGGCTTTCTCACGCCCATGCTTGAAAACCTGTTCAACCTCATCAGCGATCGCATTCTCGCACCTGTAGTTGCCTGGGTTATCCCTGCCGGCTACGCGGATTACACGCTTTACACCCTGGAAGTGCTGGTGAAAATCTTTGCCATATTGCTTCCCTTACTCCTCTGTGTCGCTTACCTGCTTTACGCGGAACGCAAGATCATCGGCTATATACAATGCCGGCTGGGGCCGAACAGGGTCGGTTTTTTCGGTTTTCGTCTATGGGGTCTGGGGCAACCCATCGCCGACGTGGTGAAACTCATCTTCAAGGAAATCATCATCCCGGCGGGAGCGAATAAACGCCTGTTCGTGATCGCGCCGGTGCTGGCCATTGCGCCGTCCCTGGCCGCGTGGGCGGTGATACCGTTTGCCGATACACTGGTTCTCGCCGATATCAATGCGGGCTTATTATATATCCTGGCGCTGACATCGTTAGCGGTGTACGGCATCATCGTCGCCGGTTGGGCGTCAAATTCCAAGTACGCGTTCCTGGGCGCCATGCGTTCCGCCGCCCAGATCGTTTCCTATGAGATTGCCATGGGTTTTGCCCTGGTGTGCGTACTGATTGCCGCCGGCAGTTTAAACCTGGGTCAGATTATAAGCGCTCAAAACGGCAGTATCCTGCATTGGTACTGGGTGCCACTGCTGCCTATTTTCCTGGTTTATTTTATTTCCGGCGTGGCGGAGACCAACAGGGCGCCGTTTGACGTTGCAGAAGGCGAATCCGAACTCGTGGCCGGTTTCCACGTTGAATACGGTGGCATGGCGTTTTCCATTTTCTTCATGGCGGAATATGCCAATATGGTACTGATTTCCGTACTGACCGCGGTGCTGTTCTGTGGCGGCTGGCTGTCCCCCTTCCAGGGTCTGCCGCTGCTCGGCGACGTGCCTTCTATCAGTGAGCCGCATCTGTTCTGGTTGCTGTTAAAAACCTCTGTGTTTTTATTCCTGTTTCTGTGGTTCAGGGCAACCTTCCCCCGGTATCGCTATGACCAGATCATGCGTCTCGGCTGGAAGGTGTTTCTACCCATTACCATCGTCTGGATTGTTGTCATCTCCGGAATGGTTGTTACAGGTGTTCCACCCTGGTTTAATTGATTATTTTAACCACTGAGAGCACAGGGCACACAGAGGAAAATGAATGAAGGGGCAGGATGACAAAATACATGCAGCATGTCCCTGTATTATAAAGATTCTTATTGACTCTGTGGTCTCTGTGTCCGCCGTGATGAAAGAACAGGTGTCTGATGAAAGTTAAAGATTATTTGCAGAGTTTTCTGTTGTGGGAATTGCTTAAAGGACTGTCCCTGACGGGGCGTTACCTGTTCAGGCGCAAGATCACGGTGCAATATCCGGAGGAGAAAACCCCCCAGTCGCCCCGCTTCAGGGGCCTTCATGCCTTACGCCGTTATCCCAATGGTGAAGAGCGCTGCATTGCCTGCAAGTTGTGTGAAGCGGTCTGCCCGGCAGTGGCCATCACCATCGAATCGGAACAGCGGGATGACGGCAGCCGCAGGACGACCCGTTACGATATAGATTTGGCAAAGTGCATTTTTTGCGGGTT
>JAAXHV010000485.1:0-5380 GCA_012270695.1 Gammaproteobacteria bacterium
TTCTGCATGAAAAAAGACGGTGACATCTGCTGGGTCTCGACCGGCAGCAAAAAATGCCTGGCAACCTCGTCCACCGATACCGCGCCGGCGCTGATTTCATTGCGCGCCGAAGTCGAACTGGTATCGGCAAGCGGACGGCGGAGGGTCCCGCTGCAGGATTTGTACCGGGACGACGGCATCCATTACCTGACCCGCAGAAAAGAGGAGATACTGACCGATATCATATTGCCGCAGGCCAACGGTAGAAGAAGCGCCTATTGGAAATTGCGCCGCCGCGGTTCTTTTGATTTTCCGGTTTTATCAGTGGCGGCCGCGCTTGAATTTGATGATCACGGCTTTATCGAGGACGCGCAGGTCGTACTGGGCGCGGTGTCCTCACAACCCGTCGTTTGTACGGCGGTCAATGACAAACTCCTGGGCAGAAGATTGACGGACGAGGTGGTTGAAGAGGCGGCAGCAGCCTGCGCCAAGGCGGCCAGACCGGTAAAGAACACGGATTTTGCTCCGCACTGGCGGAAACGCGCTATCGGCTATGTTGCCGGCTGTGCCCTGCGCGAACTGCGCGGGGATGACATGCGGGAAACCAGGAAAAAGCTCGCGCGCCAATCCCTGATATGAGCTATACAGACGCCTTAAGCCTGCCCTCCAGGGCTGCGGTTGAAGAGTTGCAATTGGCAAAATTGCAGCGCGCCCTCACCGAGATTTACCCCAGGAACCGGTTCTATACAAAAAAATTTGACGAGGCGGGGATTAAACCCGCCAGTATTCAATCCCCGGATGATATTTCACGTCTGCCGTTAACCGAAAAAAGCGAACTGGTCGCGGACCAGGATAATCAGCGTTTTGCGGCAAACATGACTTATCCATTATCCCGTTATATCCGTTTTCACCAGACTTCGGGAACGACCGGCGAGCCNNGACAGGATATTCTGCGCCTTTTCTTTCGGTCCGTTTATCGGCTTCTGGGCCGCGGTGGAAGGCGCGCGACAACTGGGCGCGCTATTGGTGCCCGGCGGCGGCCGCTCCTCGCTGGAACGCCTCAAGTTAATGCAGGAAACCAGGTGTACGGTGCTGTGCTGTACGCCCAGCTATGCTTTGCGCCTGCTGGATGTTGCCGCGGAAAATGGTTTTGACCTCAGCGAATTGAATATCCACACGACGATTCACGCAGGCGAACCGGGCGCCAACATACCAGCCATTAAACAGCGCATTGAAGCCGGCTGGTCGGCCAGATGCCGTGATCATTCGGGCGCTTCTGAAGTCGGCGCTTATGGCTTCGAGACGAACGCACACCCGAATGGCCTGTTGATCAACGAGACCGAGTTTATCGCCGAAGTGCTTAACGCAGGTGGCAGGCATGTCAAACCCGGTGAAGAGGGCGAACTGGTGTTGACCAACCTGGGTCGCTGGGGATTTCCGGTAATCCGTTACAAGACGGGAGACATTGTCCGTTATGCCGAACCGCAGGCCGCAACCCGTCACCTGGTATACCTTGAAGGCGGCATCATCGGTCGCATGGATGATATGGTAACCGTGCGCGGCGTCAATATTTACCCCAGCGCGATTGATAATCTGGTTCGCAGCCTGGATGAGATAGATGAATACCGGACAACCGTCTCGACCAGTGGAGCGCTGGACCAACTCACTATGGAAATTGAAGTCAGGGCCGGCGCGGACCGCGTTGCCGCACAAACAGCGCTGACTGAGTTGCTGACCGACAAGCTGGGGTTACGGCCGAAAATCACAGTGGTTGAACCTGCAACACTGCCGCGATTTGAAATGAAGGGGAAACGGTTTTTTATCGAAAAACAGTAACAACCGGGTTAAGCATTCTTGTCCTCCCAGCGCTTCAGTTCTTTTTTGACGTCATTGATGGCGACTGCCGGCCTCGCCATAGGCATCGGCAATGTGTGGCGTTTCCCGTATATGATGGGCAGCCACGGTGGCAGCGCTTTCCTCGTCCTGTTTATCGCCTGCGTTGTCTTCCTGTCGTTACCGGCGTTGATGGCGGAGTGGGCCCTGGCGAGACAAACGCGGCAGGGGACAATCGGCGCGTTTATGGCGACATTCGGTCCCGTATACGGGCGCCTGATCGGTTACGCACTATTACTTTGTGTCACAATCGCAGGGGGATATTACCTGGTTGTTATCGGCAATGTCTTCTACAGCGGTTATTTTTCAGTATTGCACGGCTTTTCCGTGCAGACCACAGCTGACTTCAAGGCGGGGCTGAGCGACAACCGCCTGCAGTTATTCCTGGCGCTGCTTATCCTGTCGGCTTCTGCCTTCATCATCCTCCGTGGAATAAAAAGCGGGATTGAGTTTGTCAGCAACCTGTTTGTCCCGTTTTTCTTCCTGGTCAGTTTTTATCTCATATACAAGGTATTGAACCTGCCGGGCGCCACCACACATTTGTCCGTGTTCCTGCAGGTGGATTTCAGCAAGATAGGTTTTACCGAGGTCTTTGCCGCCATGGGCCAGGCTTATTTTTCAATCGGTCTGGGCGCAACTCTCACCCTGATCTACGGCAGTTATCTCAGGGATGACATCAAACTGCCGAAGCTGGCCGTGATGACGTGCGTCAGTGATACCGGCGCGGCATTACTGGCCGCGTTATATCTTATTCCGGCCCTGCTGGTCTTCGGCATGGACCTGACGGCCGGGCCGACACTGTTGTTTGAGACGCTGCCCGGCTTATTCAGCATCCTCCCCGGCGGCCGTTTGTTCGGCAGCCTGATGCTGACGGCGCTGTTTCTGGTGACCCTGCTTTCTTACGTCGCAGTGCTTGAGGCGGTAGTGGGCGGCCTGCAGGGTGATAGCGATATTATCCGCTTCAGCAAGACTCGCTTGCTGGTTATATTAGGCGTGATTCAAGCCCTGTTGGCAGTCTTCTTTACTCTCCGTCCTGAATTGATCGGGATTGCGGATTTACTCTTCGGTTCCGCCGGAATGATGATTGGCGGATGCCTGGCCCTGCTTGCGCTTGCCTGGGCAATCGGCAGGGCGGAGACAGTCAGACAGGTGTTTGGCGGGAGATACAAGCTGCTGTCAACCGTTTACTTTTTCTGGATCAAATGGGTCGCTCCGGCAATCCTGATCATAGTCCTGAGCGGGACTTTGTATGAAGTAGTTACAGGCTAGTCGGCGGTATTTTTCACTGGAACGGCGTCGAGGAAAAGAATACGATACCCAGGATTGGGTAATTTTTTCCTGCTGTCCGCCACGGACGGGGGAGCGTTCGTAATTACGGGATTTATGATTCCATCAACAGGGGATAAAAAAATGAATGTATACATGAAATCCGTTTCCATTATTCTTGCCGGTCTGGTCTTCAATGGACTGGTTTCAACCACGGCCGTCGCGGCAGGTGAGGGGCATCCATCCATAGCAGGGGGCGTTCCGTTTTTTTATTACACCGATCTGCCGGCGGCGGCGGACTGGTACAAGAACACACTTGGCCTTAAGCCGCTGACCGAAGAAGATTGGGTGGTGATCTTCGAGTTGACTCCGGGTTCCTATATCGGCCTGGTCAATGCCACCGGCGGGACGCTGAAACCAACGGCGGACAAGGGCGCCCTGTTCTCCATCGACACGCCTGAACTGGAAGCCTGGTGGGACAAGGTCAAAGACGTGGAAGGCATCGAGATTAAAAACGCCATCAGAACCGGCGGCGACGGGATGATCGAGCAGTTCAGCCTGTACGACCCGGGCGGCTACATCGTCGAGTTCTTCCGCTGGAAAGAACACCGTCCGGAGGCGCAACGCTACCTTAAATAGACTCGTGGTATGGGGTCAGGTCGCACATTGCACACATACCTCCCCCCATAGCTCTCAGCCCCTGCGTGTGCAATGTGCGACCTGACCCCATACCTTTGCAAAGTTATTTGGCGGAGGTGGATGGGAATCGAACCCACCACTCGCGTGTGGCAAGTCACTGGTTTTGAAGACCAGGGAAGTCACCAGACTTCTTTCACCTCCAGTCCTGTACATCATCTCCGGTCAGTCGGTTAACCTGTTTCCCGGATTCAGTTTGCGTCTGTCGCCGATGCGGATAGTCACGCGCACGCTGTCCAGGTATTCCAGCAAGGGTATCGCAAACTTTCTTGAAGTCTCCACCAGTTTCCGTACATCCGCCACGCTGAATGCGGTGGAATCGGGGTAGGCGCGCTCCAGTTTCCTCACCATGCCGCCGATGCTGCGGCGGTGAAAAACCAGCAGACGGTTCAATTCCCTGCTATGTATTGGCACGAGTTCACCGATCTCGGTCAGGAGATGGTACAGGCGTTTCCTCTGCGGGTTATCTTGCAGAACTTCGTTAAGTTCTGGCGGTTTCAAGCCACCTGAAGCGAATGACCGGGCGATTTCCTCAGCGATCTTTTTCTCTTTTTCATCGAGCGTCTCCAGCGGGTCGAAATCCCGGAGCCGGATAATGGTTTTATCCGTTTGAACTGAACCATGGTCATTCAGGTGTTCAACCAGGAACCTGAAAACCACGTCGTCAAGGTCTGCATCGAGGCGTGAGCGGAGTTCCGTCAGGGGTAGTCCCTGACGGCTCGGGTTTGCATCATGAAAATGTTCTACAGCGGCCAGCGCCTGTTCGCACAAGGCATCGAGCCCCGTCCTTGACAGCAATCGCTGCGGACCCGCGAAAACAACTTTTGTTTTATCCAGTCTGCGAACCAATTCGTCTATTGCCAGGTTTACCGACCTGGAAAGGTCCGTCATCTCCATCCCCTGGCTACCTCTTGCCCGGATCAGTTCATGGATGACTTCTGTCGTGTTGCCGCCCGCCAGACTGGACAGGCGGGACACGGCGCGCTGGTCCGAGCGGCGATGTTTTGCCGGGAAGTTATCCAGGATACGCCCACCGCCAAGGGTCGTTACGGGGGACATACTGCGTATGATAAAACGCTCTCCCACCGGCACCGCCACGTCACCCTGGCAGGCAAGCTGCGCCACACATGCCGAGCCCGGTTCCGCTCTCCTGCCGCCCAACAGGCGCAGCGACGCGAGTACTTCGCAGGTTCCGAACAGGACGCGAATCGTCTCACCGTACTTGGGTGGTGGGGCAGTCCGCTCAAGTAACCGCAACTCCACGTCCAGCAGCCGGGTCGGTTTCAGGTATCCCGGGGCGGCCAGCGCATCGCCTCTTGCTATCCGGGTTCTATCAACGTTACGCAGGTTGGCTGCTACCCGCTGTCCCGGATACGCGATTTCAGCAACCTTGTTGTGGACTTGCAACTGCCGAATCCGGGCGCGACTGGCGCGCGGCATGATCTCGACCTCCTGGCCGTTTGCCAGGGTGCCGTACCTCAGGGTACCGGTCGCGACGGTGCCGAAGCCGGGCATGGTAAACACCCGGTCCAGCGGCAGGTAGCAT
>JAAXHV010000485.1:5490-6563 GCA_012270695.1 Gammaproteobacteria bacterium
GTCGGATTTGGTAATCACCACCAGGCCCTTGTCAAGGCCGAGGAAACCCGCGATGTTGAAATGTTCTTCCGTCTGCGGCTTGATCCCTTCATTCGCCGCGACCGTGAGCAACAGGTAATCTATCCCGGTCGCGCCGGATATCATCATGCGAATGAAATCCTCATGGCCGGGGACGTCTATGAAATCGATGACGCCGTCTTCCGACTCCAGGTATGCGTATCCGGGCACGATTGACAACCCTCTTTCCTTTTCCTCCTTGAGACGGTCCGTTTCCATGCCCGTCAGCGCCCTCACCAGGCTGGTCTTGCCGTGGTCAACGTGCCCCAGTACACCAACCGTAATATGTGCGGGTCTGTCCTTTGTTTTGTTGGGCTTAACCCTGGCCACAATCCTCAGCCCGGGGACAGGTTCAGACCCTGCCTGTGGCCGGGTCTGCCGTCATTATCTCACTGACCATGAGCTCCGGGTCGGTCTCGGTATATTTCGGCCAATCCTCGGCAAGTTGCCGGCGCGCATCTTCAATGGCGAACAGGCCCGTCATGGCATCCACTTCCTCCTTGCTGTTGAAATACAGGGTGCAGATACAATGATACGGCGCGCCGGTGTCTTTACCGTCAGAGGTAATATGCTGGTCGACCTCGATCTTCACCGGCGAGATATCGCAATACTCTCGCAACAGGCCCACGCCCAGGGGCAAATGCACGTCATAATAATGCTGCCAGTTAAAGGTTGAACCGGGTTTGTTCGGGTAAACGATTCTTACGCTGTACATTTGTTTCCTCCTGTTACCGACTTTCCGGGGTGTAGAGAGAGGACAACCGTCAGTCTGACCTGGGAGACTCGTCCTGCATGGCTGCCAGACAGGCGTCAACGGCGTGATGGAAATTCCTCAATGCCAGTTCCTCGTCCTGAAAATGGAAATAGTCCTTGGCGCCGGACTTCAGTACCTGTTGCACCTTCTCATGGGTGGCGGTGTCTTCCATCAAGGTATCGCGTAAACCGACCTTGTTGTATTCCTGGCAGAACAACTCTCCGGCGTTACGCGGCGGGACCGTATTCACGCCGATCTCCCA
>JAAXHV010000486.1 GCA_012270695.1 Gammaproteobacteria bacterium
AAGCGGTCGCCCGCGGCGTTGCGCCGAAGACGGCGCAGCTCAGACCCGGACCAATCAGGCGTCCAGGCTGCCCAGCGCCTTTTGAAAGCGATTGGCATGAGAACGTTCCGCCTTGGCGAGGGTCTCAAACCAGTCGGCTATCTCATCCAGGCCCTCGTCCCGCGCAGTTTTCGCCATACCCGGATACATGTCGGTGTATTCATAGGTTTCACCGGCAATAGCGGCTTTCAGATTGTTTTCGGTTGAGCCGATTGGCTCGCCTGTTGCGGGGTCACCTGTTTCTTCCAGGTATTCCAGGTGGCCGTGGGCATGGCCGGTTTCACCTTCTGCGGTTGAACGAAAAACGGCCGAAACGTCGTTGAAGCCTTCCACGTCGGCTTTCTGGGCAAAATACAGGTAACGGCGATTTGCCTGGGATTCACCGGCAAACGCTGCTTTCAGGTTTTCTTCGGTTTTGGTGCCTTTCAAACTCATCGGACTATCTCCTGGTGATTGATCTTTGCTTACTTGGTGATTATTCAAACGGGTGCAGCATAGATATGAATTTAGCCGACTCAGCCGATAGTGTCAACTTGATAAACCGGGCAATATAATTGTATTTTTTTATTTTACATATAGGTTTTTTCAATAAGCTGTGTAAATCATTGAGTTATTGATACAATTCCGATATAACCGAGAGGAGACAGGCTTGTGTCTGAAAAAAACACCGAAATAGATTTTGAGAAAGCACTGGCTGAATTGGAAAAACTTGTTGAAACCATGGAAAAAGGCGAGCTCACTCTGGAAGAATCCCTGAAACAATTCGAACATGGGGTATCCCTCACCCGCTCCTGCCAAAAAGCCTTGGCGGAGGCCGAACAGAAAGTACGAATTTTGACCCGGAACAGCGAGTCCGGCGATTTAACCGAATTTGAAGCAGATCGTGCGGATAACGCATGAAAAGGGACAGATTTGAAATCTGTCCCCGGCAATCACTTCGCTGAACGACTGGCTGCCTACCAGGCCAGAGTGGAAGCTGCCCTGGACCGTTGGTTGCCGCCGGTCACGGAAAAACCGGAAGCGTTACACGAAGCCATTCGCTATTCGGTTTTCGGCGGCGGCAAGCGTATCAGGCCGGTACTGGTATACGCCGGCGGTGAGGCTTTCAACGTCGCGGCCGCGGCCGTGGACGGCTGCGCCTGTGCTGTGGAAATGATCCATACCTATTCACTTATCCACGACGACCTGCCGGCAATGGACGACGATGATTTACGCCGCGGACGGCTGACTTGTCATAAGGCCTATGACGAAGCAACGGCAATCCTGGCCGGCGATGCATTGCAGGCCCTGGCTTTCCAGGTTCTGGCACAAGACCCCGGCCTTACGGTGTCCGCCGAACAGCGCTTGAGAATGTTCGATATCCTGGCGCTGGCCTCCGGCCCGGCTGGCATGACCGGCGGCCAGGCCATCGACCTGGACGCAGAGGAGCAGACGCTCAACCTGGAAGAATTGCAAACCATGCACTCGCGCAAGACCGGCGCACTGATCAGGGCCAGCGTTGAACTGGGCGCGTTGTGCTCCGGACAGGTTGATGAGCAACAATTTCACAATGTCTCCCGCTACGCGGACTGCATCGGTCTGGCATTTCAAATTCACGACGACGTCCTCGACATCGAGGGCGATACCGAAACGCTGGGCAAGCCCCAGGGCTCCGACCTGGAAAGGAATAAAGCCACCTACCCGAACCTGCTGGGCCTGGAGGGGGCGAAACAGGCAGCCCGTGACTTGTCGGAACAAGCCTTGGAGCACCTGGCCGGTTTTGATGAAAAAGCAGATATGCTGCGCCGGATAGCTGTCTATATAGTAGAAAGAAACAACTAATTTTTAGCCCGTTCCCATAACTCATCCATTCGCTCCATCGACGCGGTTTCCAGGTCCTCTCCTTCTGCTTCGAGAGTTGATTGGATAAAGCGGAAGCGCTGTTCGAATTTATTATTGGCCTCGCGCAAGGCCGTTTCGGGGTTGATCTCCAGATGCCTGGCAAGGTTGACGGCTGCAAAGAACACGTCGCCCAGTTCGGATTGCAGGTGGGAATGCGCCTGCCCCTGCGCCATGCCCTGTTTCAGTTCGTTGACTTCCTCTTCCAGCTTGGCCATGACCGGCGCCGGTTCATCCCAGTCGAAGCCGACCCGGGCTGCGCGTTTCTGCAATTTCTCCGCCCGCAGCATTGCCGGCAAGGCCTTGGCGACATTGCCGAGATAATCTCCCCCGCTCTCCTCCCGCTTCATCTTTTCCCAGTTGTTCTTCACCGTCTCGACCGTGTCTGCCCGCTGTCCGGCAAAGACGTGGGGATGTCTCCTCTTCAGCTTTTCACATACGCCGCTGACCACGTCCGCAAAATCGAAACTGCCGGACTCCGATGCCATCCGTGAATAAAAGATAATATGGAACAGTAAATCCCCCAGTTCATCCTTGATATCTTCCGTGTTGTTACGCTCAACGGCATCGACCAGTTC
>JAAXHV010000487.1 GCA_012270695.1 Gammaproteobacteria bacterium
CGGGTCACTTATGTCACCACTATCTGGGCCGGTACTTTCGCGGATTATCGCACGCGTCATTTTATCCAGCGCACTGCCTGCCGGCCTGCGCAGGACAACCTGTACGAGGTCGAAACCAATTTCATGGTGGCCTATACGCCAGTTGAAACCGGCAGAACTGAACTGTTTGCTGCAGGTATGTATTTCGATCGTGTCGTAATCGACGGCGGTAAGGCCTCATTTCTTGCAAAAAAAGTGGTCATGGATTCTTCCATGGTCGAGCGCTTCATGGCCTACCCGCTATGACAGGTTTATCGGGCAGGACGGCAATCGTTACCGGGGCAGCCCAGGGCATCGGCCGCGCTGCGGCATTGCGCCTCGCCCGTGACGGCGCCAGGGTGGTCCTGGTGGACCGCGTGCCCGCCGCCTGCGACCCGATCCGCTACGAAATCACAAAGGCAGGCGGTACTGCCGAGGTGATCGAAGCCGATATGGAAACCAGGGAGGGTGTGGAATACATGGTCGAGGAAACCCTGGCCGCCACCGGCCGCATCGATATTGCAGTCAACAACGTCGGCGGCGCCATCCGCACCAAGCCGTTCCATCAATTCAATGATGATGAAATACAACAGGAAATCAGCAGGACGCTGTGGCCGACCCTGCGCGCTTGCCATGCGGTCATACCGCACATGATGGAGCGCCGGCAGGGTACGATTGTGAACATCGGTTCGGTTGCCACCCGGGGAATTTACCGGGTCCCCTACTCGGCTGCCAAGGGCGGAGTCCACGCGATTACAGTGTGCCTGGCCATGGAACTGGCCGGACACAATATCCGGGTGAACTGCGTGGCGCCGGGCGCAATCGAAGCCAACCGGGTAATTCCGCGCAATCCTGACGGGCCGACCGAAGCGGAAAAACTGTGGCGAAAGGATATGCTGGATCGAACCCTGGGAGATACTTTCATGCAACGGACAGGAACTGCCGGGGAAGTGGCCGATGCAGTCGCATTCCTTGCCGGGGATGACGCCTCCTATATTACCGGGCAGATCCTGTATGTCTCGGGCGGCGGCATCGGCTAACCTCCATGTTGATACGGTGACAATGTGCAGTATACACAACTGGGATATATAGGCATAAACGCGTCCGACCGCGCGGCCTGGCGCGCCTTTGCCGGGGAATACCTGGGTATGCAGGTGGTTGACGGCAGCAACGGCAGCCTGGCATTACGCATGGACGAAAGAGGGCACAGGTTTCTCATCGAACCGGCGCAAAACGACGGCCTTGCCTTCCTGGGGCTGGAAACAACGGGGCTGGAGGAACTGGAGGCTGCCGCAACCCGTTTTCAGGCCCTGGGGCTCGAGGTCGAACGGGGAAGCCCCGAGGAGTGCAAGCAGCGCCATGTGCAGAACATGTTCTGGCTGCGCGACCCGGACGGTTACCGGGTCGAGTTGTACTGCAACCCGGTTGTCGCGGACGAACCTTTTTCACCTGCGCGTCCCATCGGCGGTTTCAGGGCCGGCGCACTGGGTTTCGGCCACCTGGTGCTGCAGACCTGTAATTTCGGTGAAATGGAAGAATTCTACCTGCAAACCATCGGTATGCGGCTGACTGATTACACGGACGGTTCGCCTTTTCGGGCTTCTTTCATGCACGTCAATCCCAGGCATCACTCCCTGGCGCTGATTGAATTCGACCAACCGGGCATTCACCACATCATGGTCGAATACCACTATATCGATGACGTCGGGCGTCTCTACGACATGGCGTTGAAAGATCCGGAGAGCATTGCAGTCACCCTGGGCCGTCATGCCAACGACCACGTACTCTCGTTTTACACCTTCTCCCCGGGTGGCTTCATGATCGAAACCGGCTGGGCCGGCCGGCTTATCGACGTCGACCAGTGGCAACCGGAATTGATTTTCGGCCCCAGCATCTGGGGTCATGAGCGTCACTGGCTGCCACCGGAACGGCGTGCCGCGGCCCGGACGATAGTTGAGACAGCGGCAGAGAAAGGCATACTGGAACCGACCGCAGTGACCCAGTCGCCCGCTTTCAAACTGAATGATGACGTGGAATAAGCTAAAGACGGTCCTGTTAACAGCAGAACCGACACAATGTCTCAGTCCATCACAGGAGTTGCACTCTCGGCAACGGCAACTATCGCATCCAGTTTTTCACTGATCTCGGGGTCGATTTCATGTTCAGGGACATAATCTGCCAGTTCGTAAAAGCTTTTTTTGCTCATGAGATTTGGCAAGGATATCTTTTTGAAATAAGTTCTGAAAAGCGGAGTCAGAAATTCATCGCTGACCTTTATATCCTCATCCCATGGAGACCCTTTACCCAATGTCTCCAGGGCTGTTTCAAGTTCCGCAATAGATTCATTTATGGCATTTAGCCGCTTTTCGATTTCCGTCCCGGTAAACAGGGGCCCTGCTGCTGCTTCAGTCGCGGAAGTGCGCGCATATTCCTGTAGAGTTGCCTGGGTACAGAGATAGTTCTCAATTTCACGTCTTTTCCAAGCCAGATGCTGAAGTTGTGGATTATCCGGAGCGCAAGCATCCAATCTATCAAACAGAGCTACCTCTTTCAGATTCGGAAGCGCTTCTTTAAGGCCGAAAAAATGTTCTACGGCCTTTAGTGGACTATTTCCAACATAACGGACGAAAGCTTTTTCCAGCGCCTGAATAGCCTGTTTTTTTTCAAGCCTCTTGGCAAAAGCCAGCAATATCGCCAGATCTGTTGAGCCTTCTAGATATAGAACCCAGCCCTTCTGTTCAGCCTGAATATATTGATCGAAACCGATCATCGTCAACGCTTTATGGACCTGTCTGGGACCGCCTCCAATCCGATGGGGTTTTCCAACGAAAGCAATGACCAGATCTTTTTCTGCAGCTTCATTCAGAAGCACCTCCGAATGACTTGCGGCGATGATCTGGCTGCCGGAGTCCATAGCAACCTCCGTTATCAGTCGATAGATATGCCTCTGACGAAGGATTTCCAGGTGTGCATCGGGTTCATCCATCAAGATGATTGCGCCGGGGTTGGAATACATATAAGCAAGTATCAACAGCGTCTGTTGCAACCCCCTCCCGCTGGCTGAAATATCAAGAGTTGAGCCGCGTTCGCGATACTCCATGGTAATCTCCCCGCGTTCCTCAATGTAACGGGGTCTGTCGAGATCCACTCCAAAGAGTTCATGAATTTTGGTTACCAGAGACTCCCATTTATCTACATTATCCTGGTAAATCCGGAAACACAGGTTGCGGAGAACCTCTGCCGTGCGTCCTTCCCCTACCCTCACGTTCAAAGCTCCCTGATTAAGCCGGGTTTCCGTCGCTGCCAGACCTGACATGGGAGGAAGAAAGACTATACGCAATGAGCCTGCCTGCCTGGGTACCGGCATCCGATCAGGAGGTTTTTCGTTATCAAGCCGTAGAGGACGACAATAAAATGATTCTTCATTGGCGTAGTCAAACTCAAGACCGCACCTCCATGCCTCGTTCTGAGTAATTCCTTCTACGATAAGATCAATTCTTACGTTGCTGGTATGTTGATGGTTATTGATTTTCTGAAATTCCCGCACACGCAGGTCACGCCACAGATGGCCGGCTGTCGGATGGGGAATGGCAACCAGATCGCGCCGGTTGACGGTAACCCCCGGGCGTTTTTCCGGCGCGCTTTTCCCTGATCGCTTCTCGTTCCAACGTTTCACGCCGATATCCCACAAAGCCAGCGCCTGCATGGCTGACGTTTTCCCCGAGTTGTTTGGACCGATGAAAACCACCGGATTCCCCAACTCGACTTCTATCTCGCCAAAACGCTTGAAGTTGCGAATTGTAAGTTTAGTAAGCATTTAACCTGTGTTAACCTGCGCAATCTGTGGATAAATAAAAAGTTAAACCATAAACATAATGCAAAATATAACACAAAAAGATATTGAAGGACTCTGGGACCTGCTATCCATGGAGCAACGTTACGATGACGGCAGGGTGATCTACCCGTTCGGCAGGAGCGTTGAAGGCCGTATATACTACGGTGCTGATAAATCCATGTTCTGCGCCATCCAGAAGCGCGGACGCACGCCGTTCATCACCGGCAAGCAATGGACAGCAGACGACACGGAAAAAGCCCGCGCCTACAATGATTACCTGACCTATTGCGGACGTTACGAGATGGATGGGGACACGGCAATCCACCATATCGAGATCAGCCTGTACCCGGACTGGATCGGTAACCAACAGGTCAGAAAGATCCGGCTGGTCGACGGTAAACTCCATATCGCTGCGCGCCTCGAAGACAACACTCCTGAGGCGAGGACCTCACTGCTGATATGGGAACGCGCAACATCCGCTTGATCACAGAAACCCGCGCAGTTCTGCAACGAACCTGTCAAGTTGATCATGGTGCGGCCAGTGGCCGGCTTGCTCGTATAGAGAGACCTCTGCATTGCGAAAATAGGCAAGCCTGCCGTCTTCTGCCGGGTTGGATGCCCAACTGTCCTTGCCGTAGATCAAACGGGTGGGGCAGGTGATCGAACCCCAGAGCTGCCTGATGACCTCCGGTTCCAGGTCGACCGGCGGGAAGATACGCGCGCAGTTATCGAATTTCCAGCTATAGGTGCCGTCTTCATTCTGGATGACGCCATGGTGGGTGAGATGACGGGCCTGCTCATCCGTCAGGTAGCTGTTTGCCGTCTTCATGCGCCGGTAAGCTTGCTCCAGCGACTGGTAGCGTTTCGGTTGTCTGCCGGCAATTTGCCGCCTTTCTTCAATCCAGTCACGTATCCGCTGGGCCATGGACGCGGCCTCCAGTTTCGCTATATGTTCCGGTCCCAATGCCATGCCCTCAATCACTACGAGTTTACGTACCGCCTGCGGATACAATCCCGTGTACCGCAATGAAACGGACCCGCCCAGGGAATGGCCGATAATCGTGACCGGCTGCAATTCAAGCTGGTGTATCAGTTGAGCCAGGTCATAGACAAAAGCCGACATCGAATAAGTTCCATCCGGCGACCAGTCGCTGTCGCCATGACCTCTCAAGTCAGGCGCAAGCACGTGCCAGTCCTGCGCCAGTGCGCGCGCGGCCCAGTCCCAGCTCCTGCAATGGTCCCTGCTTCCATGTACCAGCAACAGGGGCGGCGCGTCCGGATTGCCCCAATCGACGTAGTGCAGGCGCAGACGCTGGGAGATATAAATATGGGATGTGGGGCCGATGAGCATGACAAGTCCTTCAGGGAAAACCGGTTGAGATGTATTGTATTTGCAACAGGGTAATCCGCAGTGTAACAAAGTGTACTGAAACCCGTTTCACGCGCACCACATCGACCTCCTGGATTAAGGGGATTTATTCTTCAATCTTTGCAGGTCCCGATAACGGCTGGGGATATCATCCCGATCTGCGGCCAGCCTGAGATCGCGTAATTTTTCCAGTGCATCCAGCAGGACAGGCAAAGGCGGGCCGCTGGCGGTAATGTTGACCAGCCCTTCTTCGGGTAATGCGGCGGCGGGTTTCTCGATGAACTTCTTCACCAGTTTGTCATGGTGGGAAGCCGCGGTTTGACCGTGCAGGTCAACAACCTCAAGATATGCTTTCACATTGTTTTGAAACCAGTTCTTATCGCTGTTCCTGTCCAGCTCTTCCAGGAACTGGTCCAGAAAGCTTTTGCGCCTCATGCAATCACGCAATAATTCCTGCTCCTCAGGCAACATGAACAGGAACTTGTCGACTAGCACCTGCGAATAGGATGGATTGTCCGCACTGCACAACCCCAGCAGCAGGTCGATCACGTTGATGCCGGCAAAGTCCCCCGCGTTCGCGCCGCGATAGACGTTGGGGCCAACCCGGTAGGGTTTGTAATATGGACGCACACAATTGAAAAAACGATCGGTGTCCAGTTCGTCAAACAACCTGTCGTTGAACTCGATGACGTCTTCCAATGCCGATTTGGCCTCGGAAAACAGATAACCTGTCAACGGATGTGAGATACCCAACGGCAATATCCGTCTCAGCGCATCGGCCGCGCGCTGGTAGGCAAATATCCCCAGTGTGTTGTAATCCAGGAACAGGAACTCATCTTTCAATGAAGTGAACGTGCGGTAAACACCATCTTTTGCCGGATTGAAGGTCGCCATGTGACTGGTGGCAAAGCGCGGGGTCACGCCCAACGTGGTTGCCAGGTGCAGGGAAAGCGCCGAGGCCTCAACCAGGGGAGAACTGGTCTCCCGTGATGGTTCGGTAATGTCGTGGCGGCGGCAGGCGGCCATGAAAAAACCGACACAGCCGAGCAGGTTGTATTGCCTGTCAAATCCTTCATCCGTATTGCCTTCCTTGAGCAGGGGAACGATATGGCTGTTGCCTTCCTTGACTAGGTTTGCCTTGATGGGTTCACCGACGCCGGCAACGGCTTGCCGGTCTTCCTGCGCGAAATAAATTTCCTCAAGTTCGGTATTCATCTCCACAAAGGAGGTGCGTAACCAGTTATCGAACAGTTCTACGTTTTTGCTCATTGATTGTCCTGTTATCAATATGAAAGTGGCGCTATCGATGGCCGGAAGCGTAGATAGTCATTCTTCAGGGGCCTGCGCAGTCAAACTAAGACTGCGCAGGCTAATCGCTTGATAAACAGGGAAGTCGTATCAGAAGTTTCTGGTAACACCAACGCCGACCGTCCTGGGCAGGCCCCTGGTTAACTGATCGGGCTGGACACGGTCCGGATCAATATTGGTGATGACATCGTCGTCAAACAAATTCCTGGCAAAGACATTGATAGTCCAGTCGCTTATTTCATATCCCAAAGTCAGGTCGACTATGGTATAGGACGGCAACGTACTTATGGTCGGTTGAGAAGAAAATTCGTTGCCGGAACTGCCCACGTGTCGCACATCCGCACGAATATAACCAAAGCCATTCCCCAGTAACATGCCGTAATCAACGGAACCGGATGCAGTGAATTCAGGGATATAGGGTGGTTCATCTCCATCGGCATTGATCCCGGGGACGGCTTTTGCGACTTCGGAATCCACATAGGCAAAACCGAAACGCAGGGTTAATGCTTCCGATGCCAGGAAAGTGAAATCACCCTCAAAGCCGGTATTTTCGATCTTGCCTGAATTCAACTGCTGGAAAAAGCCGCAATTCAACGGAACGTTCGTTTGAATATCGTCAAATTCGTTGTAATAGACGGCCAGATTGGCGGTCAACCGGTTGTCAAGCCAGGCTGTTTTAGCGCCGAGTTCATAGTTATCCAGGCTATCGGAGAGAAACGGCGCGTTCCAGGATGACCCCAATGCGACGACTTCATCGCGACAAACCTCAGGGATAAAACCGTTGATGCCACCTAATCGAAATCCTTCCGTATATGTTGCATAAACCATGTGATCCTCGGATACGTCAAACGAAACTTCAACCTTCGGCACCCAATCATCTTCCTTGAGGATATCCTCGTCGAGCGACACACCGCCATTGGCGACCCCGGACCCCAGAAGAGACACGTCGTTCTCATAATCGAAATAGCGGAAGCCGAGTTTCAACCTCAACGCATCCGTGAAATTGTAAGTGGCCTCACCAAAAGCCGCGAACTGCTCTGATTCAATGGTCGCCACCCCATCAAAAACGGAATCTGCCACCGCACCGAAACAGGGGCCGGTCAGGGTCGGACAAGGAGGTGGGCCGCCAATGGCGACAAAAAATGCGTTAAGGCCGGGCGTGGGTTGCGTTTGTACGAACTCCCTCTCGTTTGATTCGTAGTAGCCGCCGATTAACCATTCCAACCGTGAGTCAGTGTTCGATGACAGACGTATTTCCTGGATCACGGAGTCGCTCGTATCCCAGGCCTGGTAATCGCTGTATGGCGCGCGTATCGGCGTGACCGCAAGCACGCGAAACGTATCATCCAGACTCTTCGTGATCTCCGTATCAAAATACGATGTGGCTGAAGTGAATATGACCGGGCCTAAATCGTAATCGAGATTGAAGTTGAACGCGAGAAACTCCTGCTCATAAAAATCCTGGACAACCTTGACGGTCTGCATTTCATCGGTCACTACGGCGACCTGATGATCCGCGGGGTTGGGAAGATATTCGTCAGACGCGCCGTCCGAATCCAGATCATTGTACATAAAGGCTGCGACTGCATTCAGTTTGTCCCCGTAATAGGCTATCTGTGCCCTGGCTCCGAAGATATCCTCGCTGTTGTAATCCTCTTCTTCAAAGCCCGGGGCTACATTGTCGATAAATCCGCCTTTTGACGTGTTGTAGGCGTTGAGACGCATGGCAACGTTATCTGACAGGGGCACGTTCACGGAAGCTTTTACCCGGTGATTGATATCACCGTCTTCGGTGTGGGAAACATTGGCGCCGATATTACCTGAAAAGTTTTCCGTATCCGGCTTTGCGGTAACAACCCGGATTGTGCCTGCCATGGAACTGGCGCCATAAAGCGTACCCTGGGGGCCGCGCAGGACTTCTATGCGTTCAATATCGACAACACCCAGATCAGGGTTGTATCCGGCCACGGAAATCGGCATTTCATCAATATACAGTCCCGCCAGCGACCGGGTCTGTGGGGCATTGTGGATTATCCTCGCTGCATTGACGCCCCGAATCACGATCTGTGACTGGCCCGGCCCCGAACTGACGGAAGTCAGACCCGGCACCATTTTGATATAGTCTTCAAATCCCTCCGCCCGGATTGTCTCAAGCGTATCCGACGTGATTGCCGTAATGCTGCCGGCTGTATCCTGAAGTGAAACAGCGCCGCGTTTGTTCGCGGTGACGACGATTTCTTCCAGGACATCGTCGCTTTGCGCAAAAGAAGGGCTGGTAAATGCTGTTGCCAGGAGTAAAACCTGAAGTTGAAACAGGTTAGAATTAGATTTTTTCACAATATATCCCCAAATTGATTCTGATCATCAAGAATGAATATCAGTAAATACAAATTGCATCCAATACAATTATTTGTCAATACTATTAATTAATGGAATGCTCTTAAGCAGTCCCATGACGGACATTCGTTATTCTGATACCTGCATGAGAATAAAGTATTGTACGTAACCTTCAAGACCCAGTATAAACGATGACTGTATCCAGAACCTTATCGGAGAGAAATAAGTGGAATCTGCAGTTCCGGACCTTAATGGACGACGTTTCGATGTTATTGTCATAGGGGGAGGGATCAACGGTTCCAGCGCTGCGCAGAACCTGGCGGCGGAGGGATACAACTGCCTTGTAGTCGATAAGGAGGACTTTGGTTCGGGAGCCAGTGGGAGATCGGGCCGGATGCTCCACATCGGCCTGAGGTTCTTCGAGGCAAGAAACCCGCTAAGGCATTTCGCGCTGCACCCCGGTTTTTTCCTGAACGCAGTGCGGGGCGCGCGCCAGGCCATGCGGGGCGTGAGCGAACACATGGTCAACGCGGGCAATCGTATCTTCCGCTACAGGATGTGTTTTCCCGTTTATAGTGATGGTGATTTCAAAACCTGGCACCTGGAGGCCGGGCTGAGGCTGCTAAGCCTGCTGGGTGGCGGCCGCGTCTCGTTGGACCGTGAAATCATTCGGCAAAACCATTCCAAAAAAGTACCGTTCTTTGAGGATTTCCGGGACCCTGACAAACTCCATTCGATCGCCTGCTACAATGAATTCAAATTTGACTGGCCCGAACGCTTCTGTATCGACATGTTGCTGGACGCGCAAAGGAACGGCGCCACATTGGTCAACTATTGCACTGCGGGTATTGAAACGCGGAAATCCAATGGCGATTGGACGGTATCTCTACGCGACGCTGCTGATGGGCGCCTTCCCCCGGTTGAGGTGACTGCACCGGTGGTTTTGAACATGGCCGGCACCTGGACAGACGACGTTCTTCCGTCCTCTCAGGATAAACAACCACTCGTGCAGATGACTAAAGGCTCCCACATCGTGGTTGAGCTACCCGAAACCTACAACGGTTTCGGCATTGCCCACGTAAATCGATATGGAGAACCATTTTACGTTCTACCGTTTCACAAGAACCTGTTTTCGGTCGGTGTGACTGAAACGCCGTTTGACGGCGACGCTACGAATGTGTCCTGTACCGATGATGAAATCGACTTTCTCATCGAAGAATGCAATTCGCTGTTGCCCGGACGCCGGTTGAGCCGTAAAGACGTAGTGAGCAGTTGGGCCGGAATACGCTCTCTGACACCCAGCGAAGACGGACTGGAGACACGCGTGCGCATGCTGCATGATTTAACCCCGAAGGGTTATCCCGGCGTGTTTGCCCTGACTGGCGGGCCGATTATGAGTCACAGGAGTACGGGACGATTGCTCCTGGAAGCCGTAGCCGCGCAATTAAAACCCTCCGGGAACAAGGGGCAGGTAAACTATGAACCTTTCGAATTTTCCGATAGCGGCAATTCCCCGTCATTTCTTGCCGACGAACCGGAGGTGCGCGTTGCAGACCTGGAGAACAGCGTAAGGCGGGAATTCGCAAAAACACTTACCGATGTTTTGCTCCGCCGCACCAGCCTGGCCTGGCGCAGAAAGCTCACATTATCAGAAACCAGGAGTGCCGCAGAAATTGTCGGGCCGCTGCTGAACTGGTCAGAACAAGAACGGCGCACACAGGTAGAACAGTTCATGGCGTTCCAGGCTGATGTTTTCCGCATACCCGGCACTTGCGATAAATCCGGGGGAAATAAGTGAGAGAGAGCTACAAGTCTGTTCTGGAGAATTCTACGGGACTCCCGGGGACCTTCTATACTTCGGAACAAATCTTCAAAGATGAATTTGTCTGTTTAATGTCAAGGAGCTGGGCGTGTGCAGGCGTGACCGGGGATGTAAGCCAAACCGGTGACGTATGGCCGACGACATTTGCCGATCAGCCGCTGGTAATGACGCGGGCGGACGACGGTAACATACGGACGTTTCACAATATCTGCCGGCACCGTGGTACGCTGCTCTCCGACAAATTAAAAAGGAAACAAACACGTATCACCTGCCCCTATCATGCATGGTCTTACGCGCTGGATGGATCGCTTGTGGCAACGCCTCATGCCGGTGGCGCCGGCAGGCACAGCTGTGAAAGTCCGGATACCGGGAATCTTAACCTGGTTGAAGTTCCAACCGCAGTATGGGGACCATTCGTCATGATCAACCTGAGTGGTGATGCGAGCAGGTTGGAAGATTTCATTGGTCCGATTGAAGAACGTCCCGGTTTTCCTGACTTCAGCCTGTTGCGCACCGGTCCGGATTATGAGCGCACATTTGACCTGGATACAAACTGGAAACTTGCGGTCGAAAACTTTGTTGAAAGTTACCATGTTCCAACGGTTCATCCCCAGTTGCAACGCGTGAATCCGATGGCAGAGCATTATCAAATTCTGGGCGGTGATAACTATATCGGCCTCGGCGGGCGCGCCGATGGAGTGGCTGAGACACTTGAACCGCCTCTTCCCGTCTTCCCCGGATGTGTCGATACAGGTAAGTATGAAGCGTTTTATATTTTCCCCAACCTGATGATTACGTGTCTGCCGAATTTATTCAAGGTAATCATTATAAATCCCCTCGGACCGGGTCGTACGCGGGAAAGACTGGTCGTATTTTTTTTCGGCGATGAAGCGATGCACTCCGGATTGAGTGAAACGCGCGCCACAGCCATGAAAGACTGGGCTGTGGAGGTCAACAACCAGGACATCGGCATAATCGAGAAAATGCAAACAGGACGTGCGTCAACAGCATTTGATGGAGGGCACTTTATGCCAAAACAGGAGCAGACATCACTTCATTTTCAAAAAATGCTGGCAAAACGGATGCTGGAAGCGCTTGAACCATCCTATACGCCACCGGGTGATTTACCCGTGGCGAATATTTATCATGATTAGAACCCGGATTTCTCACAGATTGCGCTTGATGCGTAGCGCACTGTTGCGCTTGTGGGTCGGTTACCTGCTTGCAATTCCGGTGGTCATGCCGGCCGGAGCGGAACAGGTATGGCATTTCCCCACTCCCATCTCGGCAAATGCATTTGTTAGCAGACATCACATTAAATTTGCCGACACGGTTAATCGCAGGACCGATGGCGGGCTGAGAATTGTCGTACACCCCGGCGGCTCCTTGTTTAAAGCAGCGGACATTTTTCGCGCGGTGCGGACCGGACAGGTGCAGATTGGCGCTACAGGTTTGTTTTTACACTCGGCTGAGGAGCCTGTATTCGAGCTTGCCAACCTGCCGTTTCTACTCAAGGATCTGGAACAAGCGAAAAAGCTCATCACTATATCGAGACCTGCGCTTGAGGCTGTTCTCAGAAAGAAAAATCTGAAACTTATCTACAGGGCATTATGGAATCCTCAAGGCCTGTTTTCCGCGAAAAGCCTGGAAAGCCCTGAAGACTTCAAGGGCATGAAGATACGGACTTACAACTACACAACGACCAGAATTGTCCAGCTCGCACAGGGAATTCCGACAAAAACAGAACCTTCAGAAATAGCGCTTGCATTTTCGACATCCGTGATTGACGGGTCGTTTGCCTCGGGAGTAACAGGCGTGTCCCAGAAATTATGGGACTATATTGATTACTACTATACGATGAACTCTGCATTTCCGACTTCTTCCGTTATCGCAAACCTGGATGCCTGGAACAAGCTCGATACCGGGACACAAAACACGATTCTTTCGATTGCCGCTGAAACAGAGCGGGCGATTTGGTCAGAAGTTGTCACCATGGAAAACACCTATAACGCGACGATGCGCAAGGCTGGAATGAAAGTGGAAGATATATCACCTGAATTAGTCGGGTATTTCAAAAAAATAGGGGAGCAGATGACGTCTGAGTGGTTGCAGCGCGCCGGCAATGAAGGTGAAATAATTCTTCGAAACCTGCGCAGCCCCTGAAAGCTACCCGTAGAGAACAATGCCGGATCATAAAAATACAAAACTTGTATGCGAAACCCCGTGACTGAGTTGGTAGAAAAGATACTTAATGCCATTTACCGTGCGTGCGGTTACCTGGCATCCATATTCGTAGTTCTGATTGTCATATCGGTGCTTACCAATATAGTTGACAGGATTCTGGGAAGTTACACCGCCGGGACCAACGAGTTTGCAAGTTACTGTGTCGGCGCGGCGGGCGCCCTGGGACTGGCTTACACATTCGGCCTGAACAAACATATCAGGATGACACTGCTGGTTAACCGGACACACGGCATTGTCCGTAAGGCAATCGAGGTAATCAGTTTACTGATTGCCGTCGGCCTCAGTTCCTTCATGAGTTTCTACCTGGTCAAAATGGTATTCGTCTCGGTGGTCCTCGACGACCGCAGCACGGGAACAGACGGAATTTTTCTTTGGATCCCACAAGCACCGATGGCGTTCGGTTTCTTTGTTTTATCGCTGGCGCTTTTTCATGCCCTGCTACTGGAGCTGTTTTCCGGCAGTTCCCCAGGTGATTAACTGCCGCATCCGTCCACCTTAAATTCAGCAGAGTTAATGGAATATATCATCGCAGTGATTTTTTTGATCATCGCGCTGCTCGCTTTACTGGGGCTGGGTGTCTGGGTCGGCTTGTCACTTCTGGGGACCGGCATGGTAGCCATATTGCTGTTTACGGATTTGAATTTCGGGGACGCCATGGCGACGACCATCTGGTCTCATTCGGCAACCTGGAGCCTTACCTCGCTGCCTCTTTTCATCTGGATGGGCGAAATACTGTTCCGCTCGAAACTGTCGGAAAACCTGTTTACGGGCCTCTCGCCCTGGTTGCGGCGCCTACCCGGGGGGCTGTTGCACGTGAATATACTGGGATGCGCCACCTTTGCCGCCCTGTCCGGTTCCAGCGCCGCAACCCTGACGACGGTCGGCAAGATGACTATTCCGGAACTGAAAAAACACGGCTACCCGGCTCCGTTAGCATTGGGAAGTCTGGCCGGCGCCGGGACGGTAGGTCTCCTGATCCCGCCGTCGATAACCCTGATTGTCTATGGCGTGACAGTGGAAGAGTCTATCGGGCGTCTGTTTATTGCCGGCGTAATTCCCGGATTGATGTTATCTCTTTTGTTCTCCGGTTATATATTTTGTTGGGGGCTGCTTACACCGGAAGGACGATCGTTGCGCGGGGGCCGCGCAACAATAGCTGAAAAGATAAGAGGTCTGGTCAATCTTCTACCAGTCATATTACTGATAGGGGCTGTCATCGGCTCCATTTTTTTTGGCATCGCCTCGCCGATAGAGGCCTCCGCAGTCGGCGTGATCGGAGCGCTGGCGTTGTCCTGTTTCCAGGGCAGCCTGTCCGTTAAAATCCTGATCCAGTCTCTTGATGGCACTGTCCAGGTGATGTCGATGATAATGCTGCTGATCGCCGGCAGTTCATTTCTCGCGCTTGCCATGGCGTTCACCGGCCTGCCGGGCGACCTCGCCCGCTGGATAGGCGCTATGAATCTTTCACCGGTAATGTTGATAGCCGTACTGACAATATTCTATTTGTTTCTGGGCATGTTTCTGGATGGTTTTTCCATGATATTACTGACCATGGCCATCCTGGAGCCGATGCTGCGCAGCGCCGGAATTGATATGATCTGGTTCGGCGTGTTCATCGTTCTCGTCAGCGAAATGGCTTTACTCACCCCACCAATCGGTTTTAACTTATTCCTGGTGGACGCCATGAGCGGCGCCGGTATCGGCGCGGTTTCAAGGGCCGCTTTCCCTATGTTTTTACTCATGCTGGCAGCAGTGGTTATACTCGTATTGTTCCCCTCGCTGGCGCTCTGGTTACCGGAACTCATGACCGCGTCCACCTGAACATATCAATCCCTGAAAGTATTCCCTGCCTTTTCGACGAAAGGTTTTTTCCAACCCGGGAATTGCTCCTCGAACATTTCATTTTTATCTCCATACATAAGCACAGCCTTCGCTGTTCCCCCTTCCCACACGTTGTATTTCGGGTCTGCGTATGCGTCAAAAAAACCGGTTAACCTTCTGTCCATATCAGCGGCTGCGTCTTTGTAATCCGGGTCCTCGATAAGGTTACGGTTTTCATCCGGGTCATCCGTCAGGTGATACAGTTCATTCGGCGTGCGCAGGAACCGCTTCACGTATTTCCACTCCGCTGTTCGAATCGCGCGGGTCAGTATGTATTCAAAATAAACCTCATTTTTCCAGTCAACCTGATGTCCGAGGAGCACATCATGAAAACTGTTTCCCGGTGTATTCCTGACAGGTAATTTATCCAGGCCTGTGTATTCCAGTAACGTCGGCAGGACATCATACAAACTGATCATTTCATCCGCTCTCCGGCCGGATTTAATCTTTCCGGGGTGCCTGACGATAAAGGGGATGTGCATGTTTTCATCATAGGCAACTACCGGGGTTGCCTGCGAACTGTTTCCCCAAAGACCATGTTGCCCATAAGCCGCACCCTGGTCTGAAGAGAAAATAACCAGCGTCTTTTCCGTCAATCCAAGCTCATCAAGCGTGGCGAGAATTCTACCGACACCATCATCCACCATAGTTACTTCGGAGCCGACGTTGATCATTGCTGTTTTATTATTCAGGGAGTCAGCCACCTGCCAGGCAAGGTCGGCCCAATTGAGTTTTTGCCCTTCACGTCCTTCCGTCCCTTCGTCAATGCGCCAGCCTTTCAAGGCTTCCCGGTTATCCAGCGTCGCGTCGATGATTAAATTTTTTAAAAAAGGATGAAGCGGTTCCTGCGGGGTGCCGGGGACGTGTTTCTCATAATATGGAACATAGCGGTTATCCGGTGGATTCAGCACGACCGGGGCAAGATTATAGGGGCCGTTGTAGGAGAGAAACAGAAAAAATGGCCTGGTTTGTCCGGCGTTGTTGCGGATGAATTCCTCCGCCTTTGCCGTCCAGAGATCCGTTAAATGGGTATCTTCTTCCCAATAGGAACGATCATTTTCAATAATCGTAGCGCCATAAAAACTATTCGTATGACCGCTGGGGAACGTAACCCACTTATCGAATCCAAGTTGCGCTTTATCCGGTTGTCCGAGATGGTACTTTCCAACCAGTCCTGTCCGGTATCCTGCGTCACTTAAAGTCTGCGGCAGGTTGCGAAACTCCTCGATGGCAGACCAGTTTTCCACCCTGAAACTTGAAGGCAACGCGTTATGAACACCCGTCTGGGAAGGTAACAATCCGGTCAATAACGAAGCTCTGGCTGGAGAACAAACGCCGCTTACGGAAAAAGCTCTATCGAAGGTAAGCCCATCCTGTGCCATTCTATCCAGGTTCGGCGTCCTTATTTCCGTATTCCCGTAGGGCCCCAGTAAAGTCGGGTTCAAATTATCTGTGATGATCAGGATAATATTGGGCGGGGTTGCCTCCGCGCCAAATACATCCGCGCCGCATATAATAATGACCGCCAGAATATGGCAAAAATAACTTCGTGCTTTCATGTCAGAACCAGAATTCTCAGAAGCCGGTAAGTGGAATGATATCCCGGATATGATTTCTCCGATACAAGCGTAGACGAATCAGTCGGCTTCGGCTATATATTGTGAGAAAGTTAGGAAATGGAACAGGTATGAAGCTGAATATTAAACAAATAGAGGTATTCGCTGCCGTCATGGAGCATGGTTCGACGACTAGCGCCGCCCTGCACTTGCGAATTTCGCAGCCGTCCGTGAGCAAACATCTGAAACTGCTGGAGGCGAGCAGTGGTGTCAATTTGTTCGTCCGCAATAATAACCGTCTGGTTCCGACAGCGGAAGCCATGGCACTGTATGAAGAGATCAAACGTACCTATGTGGGTGTATCCCACCTTGAGAACTTTGTCAAAAACTTATCCGGCGAAGTGGAGTACGAGATTGGAATTGGTTCGATGCCAATGCTGTCATACAGTTGGTTGCCGCAAGTCATAACCGGGTTTCTCCGAGACTACGACCATTATTCTGTCTCAATACTGATCAGTACAACCCAGGCTATCGGCACATGGGTAGCATCCGGGCGGGTCGATTTAGGATTTTGTATGGAAATGGGAGACAACATCAGTGTCAGACAGGAACTGTTGATGCAATTACCCTTGGTTTGTGTCCTTCCGCCAGGTCACAAAAAAGCCCGGCAGCCGATTGTATCCTCAAACGACCTTAATGGGGAAACCCTGATAACGTTGACCCAATCGGATGACTGGAAATCGGAGAAAGAAGACTGGCGGTCGGCTGTAAAAAACAAGCTGGACTCTGACAAGGTAAAACCAAGGAACATGATCAGTGTATCAACCAGCCACGATGCATGTGAATTTGTGAGTTGCGGGTTGGGCATCGCGCTCGTTCCCGCATTAGCGGCAATAGACCATGAAAAGAAGGGGTTGAAATGGATTCCGTTCGACTTTGATTATAAATTCGATATTTTTCTGGTTCTGCCAAAAACAGGGAACGAGTCGGTTCTGGTTTCCTGCTTTCTGGATGAGCTGAGGAGAGAAGCGGGAAAACTGGATGCTGAGATCAGAGCCCGGAATCCTTCAGGCTAACTGATTAATGCAAAAGGAGGCGGAAACATCCCACCTGGATCGTAACGAGCATGGACGGCAGCGAGGCGCTTTCGCGTTGTTTCCGGAAAACACCTGTTAACCCAATGCGGGCGGTGGATATAATCCGTTTCATTAATATAGCAGCCGGTCATGAGCGGTTCGATTGCGCCGGCCAGGTCATCCATCCAACGCATATGTTCATCATCCCGGGAAGCCGATTCCCAGCGTGCGGACCAGTTCAGGAATAGCGGGCCGGTAACCGAATAGGCAGTATCTTCGGGCAGGTCCGTATTGCTGCGGTAGTTGGCAATGATTACCGTGTTGCCGCTCGGCGCCCTGTTGAAGTGCTCGGACATTACCATCAAAGCTTCACCTGTTTTTTCTACCCACGCCGTTTCGGTAGTCATCCTTGAAGGCACGGATGTCCTGGTTAATGCCAGAACTTCTGCGAATGTCAGGGGCTGAAATTCACGGGCAACCAGCCTGCCCTGTCCGGGAACATGCTGAAGAAGTTTGCCGAGCAGGGTTTTTGCCTCATCTTCCCTGTCCGCAAAGCAGACCGCCGATAGCACGCATTGCCGGCTCGTATCACTGCTTTCCAGTATGAACGACAACTCGATCTTTGCATCCTGCCGGTGTCTGGCCTGTTCAAGCCACCCTATGAGATTTTCAAGCTGATCAACGCTGTATATATAGGTACAGGAAGTAATCGCTCGAGGCAATGGAAACACTTCCAGGTGGTAGCGGGTAACTACTCCACAGAACGCAGGACCCGCGCCGCGGGCGGCCCAGAACAAATCCGCGTGTTCATCCCCGTTTACCTTGAGTGTTTCTCCTGCTGCAGTGACCAGTTCGATTGCCCTGATGTTATAACAGGCAAACCGGTTCCAGTATTCCCCGTTCCAGCCCATGCCACCCCCCAGGAGATAACCGCCAAGCGCGACCGACGGGCCGTGGGCAACCGGAAATGCCAGTCCGCGTTCAGCCAGGGCTGAACTGAATTCAGCGCTGTTGATACCTGGTTGCACATAGGCAAGTTGCTTGTCATCCTCTATTTCAACCTCGCGCAATTGTGCGACGTTAAGCAGAATGCCCCCCTCACGTAAATAACTGGCGATATAGTTATGACCGCTCCCCCGCACCGATAACGACAAACCCTGCTGTCGAGCATAGCGGACAGTTTCAACGACATCTGCCTCATCGTGTGCATTGACGATGAAATCCGGAAAGCGCTCCGGTTTCCATGCCTGCCACACCAAATCACGGCGCATGCGCTCATAACCTGGTTGCCCACGCCGATGGACGCTTCCGGTCGTATTGAGATTGTGGTCAATCCCCTCCTGCGGTTGCTTTCTACCGGCGCGAACCAGGGGTGTGGCAGCACTGCCTACGGCCAGTCCACCCAGGCCGGCAAGAAAAGAGCGCCGCGTTTTGTTAATCCCTGCCATCAATTCGTAACCCCCGGGATGTCAATGAAGTGAACGTGCGGTAAACACCGTCTTTTGCCGGATTGAAGGTCGTCATGTGACTGGTGGCAAATATCATCGGACCAGCCCCTTGCGGAGCTTTATCGGCTCTCGTCCGTGTGGAAGACGTTTCTGCCTTCGAATACCGTTCTCAGTACCCGCGTTTCACTGATCTCAGCAGTGGGAATCTCAAACAGGTTACGGTCCAGGACAATGAAATCGGCTGATTTGCCCTGTTCAAGTGAACCGCGCGATGTCTCACGGCCCACGGCAAACGCGCCGTTAATAGTCATGGCCCGGAGCGCGGCAGGCAGGTCAATTGATTCGTCTCCGCGGTCCAGCATCCCCTCCAGGGCCGGAAACAGGTTCGGGGTCGGGGTGACGACCCAGTCAGTGCCAACCGTCAGCTGCGCGCCGTGTTCGTGCAACGTCCTGAATTCCCAGGCATCCCGGGGCGGGTCGCCAAGCAGGCGGCCATATATATGCCAGACCGAAGGCGACATTTCCGCAATGACGCCGAGTTCGGCAAACCGGGGCATGTCGGCCGGTGTCACGAGATTCGTATGTCCCAATTCATGCCGTATAGCCGAGCCGGGATTCGCCTTGCGCGCGGCTTCGATCGCGTCAAGCGCGGCGCGGGCCGCTCCATCTCCCGCTACATGCAGTTTTATTTTCAGGCCCATTCGATCAAAGCGTATGACCGCGTCGTTTAAGACGTCCGACGGAAAGAGCACACGCTCGAACTCGACCCCGCCATTGCCAGGCAGCACGTCTGCCTGGGTGAAATACGGCGGTGTGGGCGCTCCATCCACCCAGATTTTAATGAAGTCAACGTCGACGTGTTCGGATTCATAGTCCCTGCGCTGTTCAATAAGCTGCTCCAGGCCTTCGTTATCCATTCCGCCAAACTGGGGGCTGCCCCAGATCAGGTGGGCCGCGACCTGTAAGGATAATCCGCCCTCGGCTTCCAGGGCGGCGAGTGTCTGCAAGGTGGGCAGGTGCGCGGAGGACTCCTGGACCGACGTGATGCCGTATTGATTGTTAACGCTTACGGCCCAACGCATGGCTGCAAGGTTTTGCTCCGCTGGTATGACGGGCAGGTAAGGGTCAACCAGTTCCGTTGCAGTTTCGACCAGTTCCCCGGTGAGCTTGCCGGCTGCATCCCTGGGGAGCTCCCCGCCGTAGGGCGCAGGCGTATGCTCATCGATGCCGGTAATCTCGAGCGCCCTGGTGTTCACCAATGCGTGGTGAAACGTCCCTTCCCGCAGGTAGACCGGTGTGTCTGGAAAAACTTCATCCAGGTACGACCTGTGCGGCTTGTTATCCGGAAACTGGTCGTACCTGAACAGGCCGGCCACCAGCCAATCCTGTTTCGGACTTCCTGCCGCACAGCCCTTGAGTGTATCCAGTATATCATCCACAGTCGCGCTGTCAGGCAAGCGGCAGCCGAAATTCAGGTGCTGGCCGGCCAACAGCAGGTGGGTATGCGCGTCGTGGATTCCAGGCATGACCATCCGCCCGCCAAGGTCGACGACCATGGTCCCGGGGCCGATATATTTTTCGGCGCCCTCATTGTCGCCGACAAAGACCAGCCGACCTCCTGAAACGGCCAGGGCCTGGGCCCAGGGTTGGGAGTCGTCCACGGTGTAAATCCGTCCGTTGTGGAAAACGCTGTCAGCCGTACCTGAACATGCCTGAATAACCGGCAGCAATATGGCCGCAGCCAGTGCAAAACGCAATATTCTATTCACCGATGTTCCCTCCTTTATTGCTCATATCATTAGTAAACGCTCCTCATCGTCAATCAGCATCACCCGGCTTGGTGAATGATTGCCCCAACGCCAGAACACCAGGTTAACATCGTCTGTTCCGGCCCCAGGAGCGAAGCTCTGAACACGTATCCCCGCGTAACCTGCTGCGATCAACCTGTCGGCCAGGTTGTGCGAGGCCGGGACAATGCCAACCAGCATTTCCCGTTCCCAATTCGGACAGTTTAATTCTGCCTCAGCTACCTCCTGAGCCTCTCGTTGAGCAGGGTCCAAAGCATTGAAAACAGGTTCGACGTCGACCTCGTAGGCGCATAAAGTAATTGGTTGCAGTGGCCGTCCTATCGGGCTGGCCTCTCTCATTGCCGTGACGGCCGACAAAGACGTATAAAGCGCTGGAACGCCAATCCGGTTGAAACGTCCTCCATAACGACGCGCCCCTTCTCCTGAAGTCGGCGCCCAGGTCCACCGCGGGTTATGCGCGCGGTAGACGAAACCCCGAAACCGCATCAGCAGAACGGCATATCAGGCATAACCACCGGCCATGACCCTGCTGAGGTGGGCATGGACATCATCCGCTTTGCCTTCCCGTACCAATTGGTCGGGAGTCATCCCACCGAAGCCCGGTAACGGCTCCGCACGAAACCATGCGTAAGCTGCCAACTCGGAGCCGGTATGAACGGAAACCCGATGGAGAATTTCCAACATCTGCCGTAGCCGCGTCTGTGTCTTTCTTGCCCGGATACGGGAAGTACGCGAGAAGGCATCCTGACCCAGCCCCAACGTATCGGCAATTTCGACCTTGGTCGTGCGCAGCGCAGTTGCAACCAGTGCGGGCGAGAATACCTGATTTTCAATGAATTCCTGGAATTCCATCACATACCTCAAAATTAATAACAGTATATAATGTAACTATATTTGAGTAAAAGGGAAAATCAACTGTTTTTGCTGCATCACCCGGCAACTCCACGGTTATCAGGAACGGGGATTTACACGACTCAGCGGGTTACATCGGGATGAAACAACTGTTCACCAGCTACCCTGAAACCGGCAATGATCTTCTGCCCCTCTGTACTGCGGATAAAGTCGGCATAGCTCCTGGCCAGGTCAGACTTGATATGCGGGTGTTTTTCCTCGTTCAGTAATATGACGTGATAAGGATTAAACAGGGCTTCATCACCGGCGTAGAGAATCTCCAGTCCTGTTTTGTCTCCGAAGGCCAGGTAGGTGCCGCGATCGGACAAGGTATAAGCCTGCTTGTCATCAGCCATTTTGATTACCGCCCCCATTCCCTGACCGACAGAGAGATACCAGTTACCGCCGGGTTTGATGCCCGCAGTCTGCCAGAGAGATAACTCTTTCTTGTGAGTGCCGGAGTCATCACCACGGGAAATAAAATCCACCCTGTTCTCCGCAATTTTTTTCATCGCGTCGGATAAATTTGCAACCATTTTCAGGCCGGCGGGATCATGCCGGGGTCCGAGCAACACAAAATCGTTATGCATCACCGGCAGTCTTTTACTGCCAAAGCCGCCGGCAATAAACGCCTTCTCGGCCGCCGGAGCATGGACCATCAACACATCGACATCACCGTTCTCACCCAGACGCAGCGCCTTGCCGGTGCCCACTGCAATGACATCCACCTTAACGTTGTGCCGTGCCTCGAAGGGTGGATGCAGCGCTTTCAGTAAACCGGAATTCTCGGTGCTAGTCGTCGTAGCGAGTCTGAGGCGTTGTTCCGCAATGACCGTTCCGGTCTGCAGGAAGACAGATACGATTAATAATGCCAGTATTTTTTTCATTACCTATGTATCCGGCTGTCCGGCCCGCACCTCTCACCGCCGCTTGCCATCAACGGAAATATGCATGTTGTCAATAAGTTAGAGTGATTATATGAGTTTGTTGCCAGCACAGACTGCCTGTCAAATTTCTCCAGTGAGCCCGGCCAGTACGGCGCTCCACGCATGCGCGAGGTTAGTCCGATCGTAACCGCCACCGCCGAACGCCATGATGCGCCCCTTGGCGAATTTGTCCGCCAGCATCACCAAACGTTGCGCCGCATGCGCGTGCGTGGCAGGAGAATATTGGAGTTGCGCCAGTGGATCGCCTTTGAGACCATCGGCGCCACACTGAAAAATGAAGAACTCGGGTTGGAATGCTTCGAAATGCGCCTCAATACGCGGCCAGGCCTCCATGAACTCGGCATCGCCGGCAAACGGCGGCAGCTCTATATTGAGTTTGGTGCCTTCTGCCCTGCCCTTGCCTGTTTCATATTCCCGACCCGTACCGGGATAAAGCGTGCGCCCATCCTGGTGTATATCCGCAAAAATCAGGTCGGGGTCGTCCTCGAACGGGTAAAACACACCATCGCCGTGGTGCACGTCGATATCCAGGTAACCGACGCGGCTGACGCCATACACGCGGCGCAAGGTTTCGATCACTACTCCGAGGTCGTTGAACACACAGAACCCGGCGGCGTGACCGCGTCCCGCATGGTGGAGTCCGCCGATCGGTTGCAGGCTGCGCAGGCAATGCCCGTCCATCACCTGCGACAACCCATCCAGGGCCGCTCCGACGACATGGGCAGAGGCGCGGTACACGCCGGGAAACACCGGCGTATCACCGTCGTCGAGCAGGGCAAGACCCCGTGTCTCGGCGGTAAACACCAGCTGTACGTAGTCGTCGCGATGAAAGCGGATCAGCTCCTCACGCAACGCTTCACGGGCAGCGCGCTGGGTAGTGCGAGCGACCAGACCCCGTCTAACTGCTTCCCGCAAGAACGCGCCCTGCCGGTCGATACCCAACGGATGACCGTCGGGGAAACCGTAGGCAGCCAGGTTATCGTCAACGTACAGGTTCACGTTCGTATCACCGGCCTGTACGGTTTGCAGCATCCGAGGGAGTGTAACCAGCAGCGCAGTCGCGGCCGATGTCCGGATTAGCGCACGGCGGGTGTGGTTCACTGCGTCCACTCATGTACCGGAGCGCGGGCAGTTCCTGGCCGGGAGTCTACACGACCTTGTTCAGGTCGCGTTGTATAATTCGAACTGCATCGCGGTCGGCTTTTCGCCATTCGACCAGGGATCGTTGCAGATAGATACCGCCCACAACATATCCATTTCCGCCAGCAGGTCGATATGATCCCCCGGCTTGCTCTCCGGCGGACGTATCTCCCAGGTGCCGTCCGGATCATAGGCGACGTTCATGAAGATGTTGAAGCATGAGATCTCGCGAAGATGTTGTGGAATCATACCATGTTTTTTGATCTCTTCCTGGAGACGATCACGGCAACCGAACTGCGGTTCGTCACCCAGAAATGTGTAGAGGTCCCATGCACAGAAACCGCCCCCCATATAATGGTTTTCGCAATCGTCCTCGGTAATCGACCACATCAGGTTCATATGATTGGAGTATAACTTGCCGCCGGCGCCTATCTTCCAACTGCTGTGCGCGAAGTTTGTGTAGACAACGTGCTGATATTCGTCGGGGTCTCCCTGTTTCCAGGCAACGAAATCCGCTACCTGCTGACCCTCCAGGTCGATGATCCGCAAAGTCTGGCCTTTCTTTATCGCTCTGCTGTCGGTGGTATCAGGTTGTAATATCCATCCATCCACCAACTTGCCTAATTGTGAACTCATGACTCGCTCCGGTTTTGTGTTAGGGAAGCTCTGACTTAATCAGGGGTTCCTCAGATGTTTCTGGATAGACATTCTACGCGCTTTTCAGGACGGATAACAGTGACGCTTCACGTACGTGACGGAGCCGGTGCGCTGGAGCCCCCCTGGTCCATCTTCTGAGCCGTTCAATAAACATCGCCATC
>JAAXHV010000488.1 GCA_012270695.1 Gammaproteobacteria bacterium
CCTTCCACCCTGACGGTGGCGTGATTACCGCCACTGACGTCAAGGTAGCCGCCCAATTCGTCTTGGGGCTTCCTGCTCAGGAAGTGTATAACGCCACCGGTGGCGTTTCTACCGAACAGGGTGCCCTGGGGCCCTTTAATCACTTCCACCCGTTCCGCATCATAAAAATCGCTGATAATGGAGCTTAACCGTGGTAAGTAGACGCCGTCTATATGCACCGCGGTGGTGGGTTCCAGGCCCGGCGTCAAGGTATCGGTGCCGACGCCGCGCATGTAGGCAAAGCCATGACCGGCGAGTGGCTCAAGGTGCAATCCGGGAACCTTGAGTTGCAAATCCAGTGTCGTCTCAATCCCGATCGCCTTCAACTGCTCATCCGTAAAAGCGTTAATGGCAATCGGGACGTCCTGAACGGATTCAGCGCGTCTTTGTGCCGTGACAACGATCTCTTCCAGAAGTGCAGAGCCTTGGGCAAATACTCCTCCGGCTGCATAAAGGCCCGTAACCAGGCACAATAAAAGAGGCAGCTTATCGTTTAGTTTCATTTTTATCATGACTGTTTTCCCCCGGCGGAAAATGGAATAAAAACTCGTTTTAATCAATTGTAAGTACATACCTGTCCAGATAAACTAACTATAGACATGTATTGCTTATTATGCAACATTGTTGCATATTACTCCAACTTTGTTGTGAATAAAATAAATAGCGACGAGAATTTCCAAGTGCCATATAAAGCGAAACCCACCCCTCTTGCCCATGCAGACTGGCAATATGTAAACAAACGTTGCTTGGATGACTACAAGGCGAAAGACTGGGAGGTCTTGGACCATCAGCGCAAACAGTATTATGACGAGCAGATGGTGGATCAGATATTACGTATGCTGACCTGCCAGAAGGACGACCCGGGTTATGTTTATACGGTTAACAATTATCTCCATTGCCTGCAAACGGCTACCCGTATGCTGCGTGATGAACGTCCTGAAGAAGACGTTGTCGTCGGCCTGTTTCACGATGTTGGATTTATTACCTGCAATGAAACCCATGGTGAGTTTGCTGCCACATTGTTGCGCCCGTATATTTCAGAACGAAATTACTGGATGCTGATACGTCACGCGGTTTTTCAGCAGTATCATTTCCATGAGCTTGAGGGTTGCAACCGGCATGAACGGGATAAGTGGAAAGGCCATCCATATTTTGCATGGACGGCAGAGTTTGTCGATAAATATGACCAGACCACTATCAATTATGACGACGAAATACTGCCGATTGAAGCTTTCGAACCCATGGTGAGAAGGTTTTTTGCAAAACAGCCGCATAGAATTACTTACGAATAAGGACGGTCAATGAGCGCTTGGATAAAAATGATTCCTGAAAACGAAGCAACAGGGACATTAAAGGATATGTACGCCGAGGCAATGACGCCCCACGGTACGGTTGATAACGTCATGAAGGTTCATTCGTTGCGCCCGCATACCATGCACGGCCACGTGACCCTTTATAAAAGTGTCCTCCACCATCCTGATATTACGCTGCCCTTGTGGTTCCTGGAAGTGATCGCCTCATATACCAGTATTAAAAATAAATGTGATTACAGTCTGACGCATCACTTCATGAACGCGCGAAGACTGCTTAAAAATGATCGGCGCGCCGATGAGATTTATGCCGCCCTGCAGGAGGGGCAGCCGCAGCAGGCATTTGCCGGGAAGGAACTGGTTTTACTTGAGTATGCGGCAAAACTGACTACCGATGTTGCAAATCTGGCAGAGGCTGATATCGAAGCGTTACGCCATGCCGGTTGCGATGACGGCGAGATTCTGGAAGTTAACCAGGTTGTTGCCTATTTTAATTATTCAAACCGATTGCTCAACGGCCTGGGGGTTACCACGGAAGGGGACTCGATTGGCTACTATAAATAATCTTCCCTGTAACTTGCTGAACGTGCTGTTTATAAGTCCTGACTTGTTTAAATATGTATCTCAGAAATACCTGGTACGTCGCTGCGCTGAGCGGCGAAATTGATCGTGGTTTGAAACCCCTGCGCATCCTGGGTGAGAACATCGTGTTTTACCGGACCCGGAGCGGTAAACCCGTGGCCCTGGAAGATGCCTGCCCGCACCGCAAACTGCCTTTATCGAAAGGGTTCCTGAAAGAAGATGAGGTGGAATGCGGCTATCACGGCCTGACGTTCAATTGTGCCGGCAAGTGCGTGGCTGCGCCGACCCAGGAAATCATCCCGCCAACGGCAGTGGTTCACAGCTATCCGGTCACCGATAAATGGGGGCTTGTCTGGATCTGGATGGGTAATCCTGAGCTTGCCGAAGAGGCTGACATTCTCGATATTGAGAATTTCGATAATCCCGAATGGAAGATTACCGCCGGCGATGCCTTAACCTGTGAGTGCCATTATTTGTACCTCACCGATAACCTGCTGGACCCGTCTCATGTCGCCTGGGTGCATCGCACGTCTTTTGCCGCGCCGGGCACGGATAAGGCGCCACTGGAAACAAAAGAAATCGACGACGGGTTGATCGTGTCCCGATGGATACAGGACTGCGAACCCCCACCTTTTTATGCGTCATTGGTTAAATTCAAAGGGAACTGCGACCGCTTGCAACATTATGAGGTCCGCTACCCTTCCATCGCCATTAACAAATCGGTGTTTTCCCCGGCCGGGGAGGGAGGACCGGAAAAGCCGCTGACCGACCGCTCTTACGTCATGATTTCGTATAACTTTCTGACCCCCGTGGATGAAAACGTCACCCGTTATCATTGGTTGCAACAGCGGAATACCGACCCCGATAATGAAGAGGTCACCCGGAATATTGCAGAGGGCGCCAGGCAGGCATTTCTTGAGGACCGGGAGATTCTCGAAGCCGTGCACAGGGGGATAGCCAATGAAACCAGCCGCCATATCGACCTTGGTCTCGACGCCGGTTCATTAAGGTTTCGCAGGATGCTGGACAAAATGATCGCGGCGGAACAAGCAGGTATCCGGGCGGGATAAAACAGGCGTAAATTCAGGCGGAACACACAGACTCACGCGGTGAAATATATACTATGACAGTCAATCTCGAGAATGAAGTCGGGCCTAAATATCAACGTCTTAAATCCTATATCACCAGCCGGATAAAAGGCGGTGACTGGCCGCCGGCTCATCAACTTCCGTCCGAAAATGAACTGGTCAGCGGTCTTCAGCTGTCAAGGATGACGGTTAATCGCGCCTTGCGTGAACTCGCAAACGAGGGCTACCTGACCCGGGTTCCGGGCGTCGGCACCTTCGTTGCGGAGATACACAGCCGCAGCCACTTCCTTGAAATCAATAATATTGCTGATGAGGTCCGGGAACGTAAACATGATTACTCCGCAAAAGTCATTTTGAATAAACGGGATAAGCTGAATAGCGAAAACGCAAGACGAATTCAGTTGGCGCCCGGCAGCAAGGTGTTTCATTCGATTATCGTCCATGAGGAAAATCACATCCCCATCCAGGTGGAAGACCGTTACGTGAACCCACAGGTTGTTCCCGGTTACGGAGGGGTTGATTTTACCCGAACCACACCGACCGAATACCTGCTGAAAGTCGCCCCGTTACAGGAGGTTGAGCATACCGTCCAGGCGCGCATGCCCACGGCCCGCGTGAGGAAGCTATTGCAGTCGAAAGCAAACGAACCTTGTCTGATTTTACTCCGACGCACTTGGAGTCAGGAGAAAATTGCTTCTGTAGCCACACTTTATCATCCCGGAAACCGGTATGAACTCAGCGATCATTTCAAGGCCTGAGCCGTTGCCCGAACAGGCCAGGTTCATCAATGACATAGATAGTTTTTTTTCACTGGTTACCTCCTTGAGAAGCAAACAAGGCAACACAGGGATAGCGTTTCACAGCCTGCGCGCCGTTCCTGCACAGGGTATACGTGCGGCGCTGAAGATACTATCAGAGGAGCAAATCGACTGTCCCATCCATATACATATTGCAGAAACACTGAAGGAAGTAGAAGCCTGTATGGGTTTCTATGGCCTGACCCCGGTGCAATGGTTATTCGAAAATGTCGATATCGACCGGCGCTGGTGTCTTGTTCACGCAACTCACCTGACGGGTTGGGAGGTTGATAAACTGGCCGCGAGTGACGCTGTCGTCGGCCTCTGTCCCACCACTGAAGCCAACCTGGGAGACGGTATTTTCAGGTTTGAGAAGTTTTTGACTGACGGGGGAAAATTCGGCATCGGTTCTGACAGCAATATCTCCGTGAGTCCCGTTGAAGAGCTCAGGTGGCTGGAATACGGGCAGCGCCTCATCACTCACCGGAGAAACATCGGCGCGACCGGTACCGAACCGCACGTCGGCAACTTTCTCTGGAATAATGCGGCAAGGGGCGGCGACCAGGCTCTTGGTAGTGATATTCACGGCCCTGAACCGGGAGAGTCCACCGGCCTGTAGCAATTCTTCATAGGTTGCTCCCTTTAAACGCAACTCGAATTCCCTGGCGCGGTTGCCCCCGAAAACAAGATGGGTGTGGCAATCGATCAAACCCGGAGTGATACATCGTCCCTTCACATCAACGACGTCAGGGGTTTTATGCCGGACATCTGCCGGCAAATCATCCATGGGGCCCAGCCAGCTTATTCGCTCGCCCGTAACGGCTATGGCTCCGTTTTCAATGAGGCCATACTCACCCTGTCCTGTAGTCATGGTCACGAGGCGGGCATTGATCCATAAATGGTTCCAATCACTCATCATCGTTTGCTATCCGGTTTTTATTGGGGTTTTTGTTGTTGAACATTGATAAATGTTATTATAATCTATATGTCATGACTTGTATATACATATAGGCATACATTTAGCCGTATCGTAAGACGGAACAAATCATCTGGTTTGTTTTTTAGAGAAGTAATATGAATATGAATAGTACAGGCCGAGCCAGGCAGGCAGAACATCAGCGACGCGTGATTCGAGCGCCACGTGGAGCAGAGCTCTCGGCTAAGAGCTGGCAGACCGAAGCACCCTTGAGGATGATCATGAACAACCTGGACCCTGAGGTTGCTGAACGCCCGGATGACCTGATCGTTTATGGAGGAGTAGGCAAAGCAGCCCGCAACTGGGCATGTTTTGACAGTATCGTAGAAACGTTGAAACAACTGAACCAGGATGAGACGCTTTTAATCCAATCGGGTAAACCGGTCGGCGTGGTCAAAACCTGCAGCGATGCGCCGCGGGTATTGATCGCCAACTCCAATCTGGTTCCAGCCTGGGCCGACTGGGAGCACTTCAACGAACTCGACCGTAAGGGCCTGATGATGTTCGGCCAGATGACAGCCGGTTCCTGGATCTACATCGCCAGCCAGGGAATTGTTCAAGGCACTTATGAAACATTCGTGGAAATGGGACGGCAACACTACAACGGCGACCTCAAGGGAAAGTGGATACTGAGCGCCGGTCTCGGTGGCATGGGCGGTGCGCAGGCTCTTGCGGCCACCATGGCCGGCGCCTCGATAATCGTGGTGGAATGTCAGGAGAGCCGGCTCGACTTCAGGTTGCGTACGGGATATGTGGACAAAAAAGCCACGACCCTGAAGGAGGCGATGGCTGTCTTAAACGGCGCGATCCGTAAAGGCGAGGCAGTTTCCATCGGTTTGTTGGGTAATGCGGCTGAACTCCTGCCGGAGATGGTTACGCGGGGGGTCCGCCCTGATGCCGTCACCGATCAAACGTCTGCGCACGACCCGGTGAACGGCTATCTGCCGATAGGCTGGTCGGTTGAAGAATGGGAGGCGCAACGCCGCAGGGACCCGGGGATGGTGGCTGCCGCGGCGAAACGATCCATAGCGGTGCATGTCAAGGCCATGCTGGATTTTCAAACAGCCGGTGTTCCCGTATTTGATTACGGCAATAACATCCGCCAGTTGGCAAAAGATGAAGGCGTTGATAACGCGTTTGATTTTCCCGGATTCGTACCGGCCTACATCCGGCCGTTATTCTGCCGGGGTATCGGGCCATTCCGTTGGGTAGCCCTGTCCGGCGACCCGGAAGACATTTATAAAACGGATGAGAAGGTCAAGGAACTCATCCCGGACGACCCGCACCTGCATAATTGGCTTGATATGGCGGAACAACGAATTCAGTTCCAGGGACTGCCGGCGCGGATATGCTGGGTTGGCCTGGGTCAGCGTCATCGGCTCGGTCTTGCATTCAACGAGATGGTAAACAGCGGAGAACTCTCCGGTCCGGTTGTGATTGGCCGGGATCACCTGGATTCGGGTTCCGTCGCCAGCCCGAACCGGGAAACCGAATCCATGAAAGACGGTTCGGACGCGGTTGCCGATTGGCCGTTATTGAATGCCCTGGTGAATACAGCCAGCGGCGCCACCTGGGTGTCGATACACCATGGCGGTGGAGTGGGTATGGGATATTCGATACACGCCGGTCTGGTCGT
>JAAXHV010000489.1 GCA_012270695.1 Gammaproteobacteria bacterium
TACGATGAATAGTGTAGTTACCGAATTGGCAAACATTATGGAAAAAATGTGGATTTAAGCCACTTCCTGATTGATGTTGAGCGCGCCCTCAAGGATACTGGCGCATTATGAATAAGGCCATGCGTTTCGGAATTACCTGGAAGATCCTGTCAGCCGTGGTTGTAACTGCGCTGGTGGTCGTATGCGGTATGTTGTTTCTGGTGCAGTGGAGTTTTGACCGGGGATTTCTTGAATACGTCAATCGCATCGAGCAGGAAGTGCAACAAAATTTTATCGTCGTACTCACGGAGGAATATCAAAGACACGGCAACTGGGAGTTCATAACGGATGACAGGCGTTACTGGCGTGAGTTGTATCTCAAAAGTTTTTTGCAATCACAGGCCGCCAGGGAACGCTTCGGTTCCGCTGATACCGTGCGTCTTCGCCCGCCCGGACACCGGGGTGGACCGGCAAAAAGAATCTTCAAGCCCCGGATAACATTGCTGGATGGGGATAAGCGAGTTCTGGTCGGACGTAACCGGTGGCATGAAAAAATAACGGACAATAATATGTTCAATGACAATACCAGCTACCTGTCGATCACAGTCAGCGGCGAGACGGTCGGGTATCTGGCCGTGACGCCCAGGGTTGCTCTGTCCGACGTCCATGATCTCAGGTTTTCCAGCCATCTTGAGCGAACCTTCATATTCATCGCAGCACTGATGCTCATTGTCTCCCTGGCGCTGGCCCTGCCCCTGGCGCGTCGTCTGGTCAGGCCCGTGAAAGAATTGACCCTGGCAACGCGGGAGTTGGCTGCGGGGAATTATGACGCCAGGTGCAACCAGGACGGGAATGATGAACTGGGAGAATTATCACGCAACTTCAATATGCTGGCCGAAACCCTGAAGCACAATGAAACAGCCAGGCAGCAGTGGATTGCGGATATATCACATGAACTGCGCACCCCCATCTCCATATTGCGGGGGGAAATCGAGGCGCTGCAGGACGGAGTCAGGGGATATTCACGTGAAAACCTGGCTGCCCTGCAGCAGGAGGTCGTCAACCTGGGGCGCTTGGTAGACGACTTGTACGAGTTGTCCATGGCGGATATCGGTGCGCTGGATTACCGCAAGCAGGAGCTGTCCCTCGCACAGATTATTGATGAATGTCTGAGAAATTACGCCGGGCAGTTTGCGGAAAAGAATATCAAGCTTACCTGCAGCAACCAGCTGAACGAAAAAGACCTCGTGTTTGCCGATGCGAGCCGGTTGCAACAGTTATTCAACAACCTGTTGAATAACTCGTTGAACTATACGGATGAAAACGGCAGCCTGCAGGTCGAACTGGCCGCCGGGAACGGGAGCATCACCATCGCGCTGGAGGATTCGGCGCCGGCCGTTGCCGCCGAAGACCTTCCCAGGTTATTCGAACGGTTGTACCGGGTTGAAGCATCGCGCAACCGCACTACCGGTGGATCGGGACTCGGGCTCGCTATCTGCAAGAGTATTGTGGAAGCCCATGATGGTTCAATCAGCGCTACGTTTTCAGTCCTGGGCGGACTGAAAATCCTGATAGCTCTTCCCAGGTCGGTTTATCATGGCAAAAACTGAACGCCTGATCCTGATCGTCGAAGATGAAGTCAGGATCGCCGTATTATTGCAGGACTACCTGCATCGCGAAGGTTACCTGACGCATTGCGTCAGTAATGGACTGGATGCGGTGCCGGCAGTCAGGGAGAAAAAACCGGATCTGGTGCTGCTGGACGTCATGCTGCCCGGCAGGAGCGGCATGGATATTTGCCGCGAAGTCCGGCAGTTTTCCCGGGTTCCCATACTGATGCTGACCGCGCGGGTGGAGGAGATCGACAGGTTGCTTGGTCTGGAACTGGGAGCGGATGATTATATCTGCAAACCTTTCAGTCCGAGGGAGGTTGTGGCCCGTGTCAAAGCCGTGTTGAGACGCACCGCTACAGACGCCGTATTCCCGGCTGATGATATTTCCATTGACGAGGAAAAATACCGTATCAGGATCAGGGATAAAACCTTGGATACGACGGTGGTGGAATTTCAGTTGTTTAAGATCCTGGCGGGCAACCCCGGACAAGTCTGGTCGCGCGGGCAGTTAATGGATAAAATCTACCCGGACCACCGTATTGTCAGCGAGCGCACCATCGACAGCCACGTCAAGAAGCTGAGGAAGAAAATTGCCGGAGTGCTGCCACAACGGGATATAATCCACTCGGTATATGGCGCCGGTTATAAGTTTGAAAAATAACAAAACTATAAATAACAATTAGATAAATGGTATTTATAAGGTAAGATATGATGCAAAGCTTAAATGACTTCCTGGCCTTTCTTGACGGGCTGCTAGGCGCCGCCTGGTACTTTCCCTGGCTGTTGCTCGGTGTCGGCGTATTTTTTACCTTCTACCTGGGCTTCCCGCAGATACGCTA
>JAAXHV010000490.1:0-1513 GCA_012270695.1 Gammaproteobacteria bacterium
TTCTCCATTGCAAAGCTGGCGGAATTAAGTCATGTAAGCGGGCCAACTGTGTTGAGGTTTGTCAAGCGACTGGGGCTTGAGGGATATCTGGAATTTCAGAGCAGGTTGCTGGGTGAACTCAGCCACAGAAAATCGTTCTTTACCGATGCGTATGAAGACAGGATTTTCGGAGTCAAAGATCAAAACCTGATTCAATATTTTATCCAGTTACACCAGAAAAAACTGGTAGCAAGTCTGACGAAACTGCCCCCTGCGGAATTCGAGCATGCAATTCAGTTGCTCTCCAACCTGAGAACAAGGGTCACATGTACAGGAGGTCGGTTTACGGATTTTCTTGCGAAGTACCTTGCCTTACGCCTGCATGAATTGAGGCCGGGCATCAGGTGCTCCGAGACTTTCCATGTCCGGCGTAACGAACACGTTCTGGATATCAATAACAAGGATATCATCGTGGTGTTTGATGTCAGGCACTATCAAAAGGACACGGTCGAGTTTGCCAGGGAAGCAAACAAAAACAAGGCAAAAATAATACTGCTTACGGACCCTCATTTATCACCAATCGCATCGGTCGCAACTTGTGTGTTGCCGGTTGAAGTCGAAGGCCCTTCGACCTTTGATTCTGCCCTGAATATTATAGCCCTGACGGAACTGCTCGTTCTGGGCGTGGCAGAAACCCTTGGCGATAAAGCAAATGCCAGAATAAATAAACTGAATGACCTGCGGCATCCATCTGAAAATAACAAATAACCATCAGCCTGATCAGGATTATCTGCATAAACTGTAATGTCAGGAGGAACTTGTGATTCATTCCTCTCGTCTAACCGTTTATACTTTAACAATACGTGCATCCAAAACGGCAGCGAGGAATTTCACAGATGAGTAAACAAACCGTCCTGATTGCCTGCCTGGCGCTATTCATAACCAGCCACAGTTTGGCCGCGCCGTTCAGCTACACCTGGAGGATTGAGGATCTTGCCAGGACAAATGCCGAGACAGTAGAACTGCGCGACAATAAAAACAGGCTCCTGAAGAGGGTAGATGCAAAACAGATGATCTATCTTTATTCAGTAATGCAGGCGATTGAGGAAGTCTCGGAACTCAGATCGGAACTGCTCATCACCGATGGCGAACAACCCAATGCCTTTGCAACCAAAAGCATGGCAGAACTGGTGCGGAGAGACACCAGCGGCGAGGATGAAGCAGGTGCAGGCAGTGAAGATGTAAGCCTACAGGGGAACGCAATCGCAGACGCGAAACCGGTTGATAAAGAAAATGCCGTTGAAATCAATATTATCGGCATCAATTTCGGTATGCTTGAGTTACTGGGTCTGGATGTACACATGGCAGCAGCCCTGATCGGCCATGAGTTGGGACACCTGAAATTAAATCACGGCGAAGACCACAAGAGCAGACGCAGAACCGACATGGTGACTGCCGCAAACACCAAATACAGTCGTGACAACGAGCGTGAGGCAGACTACCTGGGCGCAATCTGGGCGGTTGAAGCCGGTTA
>JAAXHV010000490.1:1615-2926 GCA_012270695.1 Gammaproteobacteria bacterium
CATACCGTCGTCTGCGCCAACGTTCGGCTCGCTCATCATTTCAAGCACTTGTATACACAGGAGCAGTTGCGCAAGGGCCGGAGCGCATGGGCGACTCCGGATATATTGCCATGGCAGGCCTGGTTGCGGCGTTGTCGTGATTCCCAGCGCGAACGTAGCGACACCTTGCTGACCAGCGAACAGGAAAAGGTACTCTGGCAGCAAATCATCGAGGGTTCCGATTACCAGAACAGCCTGTTGCAAATCCCATCGGTTGCGGGTCAGGCCGCCGCAGCCTGGCAGCACCTGAAACAATACAAGGTTCCGATTTTTCCCGAAGGAATGCCCATGAACGAAGACGTCAAGGCCTTCAAGACCTGGGCAGATGAATACCGGTCATGCTGCCGGCAGAATAACTGGATCGATAGCGCGTCTCTGGCGGACACACTCCGGTTCGATACGGCAGACCGCCCGGGCGCCCTCGGCCGCGACCTCGTGCTGGCCGGGTTCGACCGGTTAACCCCGCAGCAAACGCTGCTGTGCAGGGAACTGAAGGCCGCCGGGGTTTCCGTACACGAATTTCGCGCGATGGATCGCAACGAGTCGGTGACGGTGGTGGACTTTGCCGATGTTGATGAAGAAATCCGGGCAGCAGCGAACTGGGCACGCCAGCGTCTCGAAATGGATGGGGAAACCACGATCGGTATTATCACCCCTGACCTGCGCAAGCTTCGAACCCGCATCCATTATATTTTTGCGGATGTACTGGCGCCCGGAAACCTGTGCTACAGGAATGAAACCACACCCCTGCCCTACAGCACCTCCGTGGGACAAGCGTTGGCGGATTATCCCCTTATCCACGTGATCTTCACCCTTCTCGGGTTGGGTAAAGCGCCGCCTGCCCTGGACATTATAAGCGTTCTGCTGCGGACGCCGTTTATAAAAGGGCATGATCAGGAACGGGCAGGGCGCGCATTGCTCGATGAAAAACTTCATTCCCGTAAGCAGCTCATGTTCAGCTGGAGCGAATTGCTTTCCCAGGCACAGGCGGCGGGCAAAAATGGCCGCGCCGTTCCGATTCTGGCTGGCATGTTGCGGGAAACCCGTTCCCTCCTTGAAGAACTGCCGGCGAGACAATCACCGGAAGCCTGGGCCGCGTACGTTACCCGTGTTCTCGAGACCTGGGGCTGGCCCGGGGAACGCATGCCGGACAGCGCTGAGTACCAGCAGGTACAAGCCTGGCATTCGCTACTGGACAAGCTGGTTTCGCTGCGCATGGTGAAGCCGGTCATGTCCCGGGATGAAGCCCTGTCCCATCTCCGCCGCATTGCC
>JAAXHV010000491.1 GCA_012270695.1 Gammaproteobacteria bacterium
TTTGGCACGCGCTATCATGGAATCCAATGCGCGTTCTGCCTGGCCGATGACACGCATACAATGATGGATGCGGCCAGGACCAAGCCGACCCTGGGCTATCTCAAATCCACGCCCCTCGCCCAAAAGCATATTTTCTTTGGGTACGCGCACATCCTTGAACTCGACTTCCCAATGACCATAGGGGGCATGATCATAGCCAAATACCGATAACGGCCTGATAATTTTGACTCCCCTGGTATCGACCGGCACCAGGATCTGTGATTGCTGTTGGTGTTTGGCCGCCGAGGGGTCAGTTTTCCCCATTACGATGAGAATTTTGCAGCGTTTGTCACCCGCGCTGGATGACCACCACTTGCGTCCATTGATGACATAGTCATCACCATCGCGCTTTATCTCTGTTTCAATATTTGTCGCATCGGATGAGGCTACGGCCGGTTCAGTCATACAGAAGGAGGAACGAATTTCACCAGCCAGAAGCGGCTTCAGCCACTGCTCTTGCTGGGCGGCGGTGCCATACCGATCCAGCACTTCCATATTGCCGGTGTCCGGCGCTGAACAGTTGAAAGTCTCCGGGCCAATCCAGCTTCGCCCCATGATCTCGCAGAGCGGCGCATATTCGACACTGGTGAGGCCGGCGCCCAGGTCACTCTCAGGTAAAAACAGGTTCCACAACCCCTGTGCCTTCGCTTTTGTCTTCAACTCTTCCAGGACAGGCGGGATGTCCCAACGGTCAGCCTGATCTGCATGTTGTTCCTCGTAAACGCGTTCGGCTGGATACACATGCTCATCCATGAACGCTGAAACCCGCTCTATGAGCTTTTTGGTCTTTTCTGAATGTTCGAAATACATAGCTTTCTCGTTTCCTTCTCTGTTATCAATGGTCTTCGATAAGACGCCACGCCGTGGAGAGGGCTTGGACCTGCTGGTCGGCCAGGGTATTCATTCGCGCAATGATGATTTAATGCGCCGACTCTGCGTTTTGCTTCTGTTTTATCTTCTCGTGGATGTTGTTCTTTCTGAAACTGAGGCTCGGGGTCAATTCGGTCAGTTCAAAAGAGATCGCCAGGGGTCGTTCCTGATAAAGGGATTCCAGGTATTCTACCAGGGCATTGAATATCTTCTCGGCAACGGTTTGTCTCACGTCGGGGTCCCGCCTGCGTCCTATCCTGGCGGTCAGGTGCACAAAGGCATTGTCCGGATCGGCATCGGCGACCAGGTAATCATCGCACCGGTGCGCGCGGAAACGAATGCCGCCCAGGGCAAACACGCCGGTTTCCATAGCGGTGTCATGCAGGGCCTTGAACAAGCCGTCCAGGCTCAGGTCGTCTTCCAGATTGGCTGAATATTCCAGGATGAAATGGGGCATCTTGCTTTGCCTTCTGTGGCTGTATTCAGTTTACCGGAAATTCCGCATTGATCTGGCCGGTGCCGGAACTGGGAAAATAATCACTGATGATTTCCACGGGTCTGTCATAGGCATCCCAGCCCAGCATGCCCAGCAGCATCGCGGTGTCGTGCATCCAGCCCTCGCCATGGCAGCGGTAAGCATATTCGTGGAACATCTGCGTGAACGTCTTGAAATCACCCTGCCTCCACAGGTCCACCACACGCAGGTCCGTCTGCTGGTAAAATTCATCGCTGATCTGGAATATCTTGTCGCCGGCGTTGGAATTGTCGTTGAAACGGTGAGACAGGGAACCGCTGGCCAGCACCATGACCTTGCTGTCGCTTTTTTCGACCGCCTCTCTCACTGCCTCGCCGAATATTCTGGAATCGTTCAAATCGTGCCAGGCGCACCAGGCCGCAACCGATACCACCCTGAAGTGCCGGTCCTGGTTCATGTAACGCATCGGCACCAGGGTGCCGTACTCCAGGGTCAGGCTGTCAATGTGGTGTGAGCGGGTATTTATCCCGCGGGCGTTGGCGCACTCGGCAATCAGGTCGCCCAGAGCGGGGTTGCCG
>JAAXHV010000492.1 GCA_012270695.1 Gammaproteobacteria bacterium
CGGAAACCGGATCGGTCGCATAAGCCGCAGCATAAGCATCGAATATCGACCCGCACTCCGCCACGCCACAAGGGTTAGCGTGCTTGACTATAACACAGGCAGGATCGTTAAACCCCGATACGCATTCCAGGGCGGCATCGGCATCGGCAAGATTATTGTAGGAAAGCGCTTTTCCCTGCAATTGGCGGGCGGCAGCCAGAGTCCCGCTGGCGGGTTTGGGCTCCGTATAGAACGCCGCGGATTGATGGGGATTCTCACCATACCTCAACTCTTCGGCAAGGCTGAACTGCATCGAATACGTATCCGGGTAATTGCTGCTGCTACCCTGGTGGTCCAGCGCACCCAGGTAATTGGCTACATTGGCATCGTAGTTCGCCGTGTGGGAAAAGGCTTTTTGCGCCAGCCTGAAACAGGTCGAGATACTCAGCCGGTTTCCATTTTCCTGTAATTCATTCAATACTTCGGCGTAATCTTCAACATCAATGACGACTCCGGTGAACTCATAATTCTTGGCCGCGGCCCTGAGCATCGCCGGCCCGCCTATATCAATATTCTCTATTGCTTCAGCCAGGGTGCAGTCAGAGCGGCTGACGGTATCCTCAAAAGGATACAGGTTGACAACAACGAGGTCGATCGGCGCAATATCCAGTTCTTCCATGATCGCATCGTCCCGGCCGCGCCGTCCGAGCAGGCCGCCGTGAATCTTCGGGTGCAACGTTTTCACCCTGCCGTCCATAATCTCCGGAAAACCGGTATATGCGGATACGTCCGTAACCTGGATATTATGGGACCGCAGCAACCTGAATGTGCCCCCGGTAGAGAGCAAGCCGACGCCCAATCGCTCAAGGGCGTGACAGAATTCTACGATGCCGGATTTGTCCGAAACGCTGATCAGTGCGCGTCTTACACTCACCATGTCAGCGGACTAAACCGCATTTCTTCAATCGGCCCAGTACCGTTCCTCTATTCAGGCCCAGTGCCTGCGCGGTACGGGTTATGTTACCTTTATATTGATTTAATACGACTTGAAACAGCGGTTTTTCGACTTGGGAAATGACCAGTTCATAAAGATTGGAGGCCTCTTCCCCGTCCAGGTCCTCAAAATAATTTTGCACATTCACTTCCACACATTTACTGAGGGAATGTGTGTCGGAATTTGTTTGGATGGAATCCGGTTTAGTCACGGCATTACACCTTTTACTCAGGCATTATATTTTGGAAGTTACTTTCGCCCTTTCTGACCCCCTATTTTCCACAATAGCAATCAATAACCGTTCATGCAATCCCTTTTGATGAACAGGTGCCAGGATGCCTGTCAATGCAACCGAAATTCAAAACTCACGGCCTCTTGTGACGCACCGGCAAGCTCCAGCACAAAATGAATCGGCGCTCCGGGAGTCATGCCGGCGGCGGGATTGATATCCGGCTTGAGATATTCGGCAGGTTTGAAACGGCCGTGGGAAATCACCTGTTCATCTGCAGCAAAAATAAGCAATTCAATCTCGGGATACGGCTGGATGAATTCGCCCTGATTGACAATAGTGGCACCCACCTGCACGGCATTCCGGTAACGCGGGTGCATCCGTACTTCCCTGTGCAACCACTTGATGGCCGACACGTCTCGAAAACGGATCAAATCGCATTGCAGTCTTTCACAGAACTTTTCCGCCCAGGGCGTTAACTGCGGGTACTCGCGCAGCAGCCAGTCCCTGTTGAACCAGGCAACCTGCATCAGTGCGATCATTGACAGGATAATCAACAAGCCTGCCCAAAAATATCGGGAGGAGGAACCGGTCGGTTTCTCATATTCGTAGTCAAGTACCGGCGGTAACTCAGCCAGCAACTCGCTGTCTTCCATTGCCTCCGCCGTTACCTTATCAGTCGTCTCCGGCGGCGGGGGAATCGCCTCATCCGGCGGCGGGATAATTGTTTCATCCTGCTGCGGGGTAATAGTCTCATCCTGCTGCGAGGTCATCGCCTCATCCGGCTCAGGAATTTGCTGGGCCAGCGTTGGCGCCTGTTGCTCATCGATGTCGGCAGCCGGCGGCCTTGCCACGAGCTCTTCAGGTTGCTGGTCCGCTCGCGGTTTCCTTACAGGGGCATCGTGCAGTCGTTCCAGCGCATAAAACGTCTCAGCGCAATAACCGCATCTCACCCAGCCATCGGCTGCCTTAAGTTGTGTAGCGCGAATGCGAAACAGGTGTTCACAGGATGGGCAATCTGTAAACATAATGCCTTATTTCAGACCAAGCTTGTTTTCCAGGTAGTGAATATCTGTGCCGCCGGCAATAAACGCAGCATCATCCAGTAATTTTTGCAGCACAGGAATATTGGTTTTAATTCCTTCTATGACAAGCTCAGACAGCGCAGTGGACATCCGCATCAGGGCCAGTTCACGGGTTTCTCCATGTGCAATCAGCTTTGCGATCATCGAATCGTAGTGCGGCGGTATCCGATAGCCGTCGTAGATATGCGTCTCCATGCGAATTCCCGGTCCGCCGGGCTGGTGAAAATGGCTGATCTGTCCGGGTGACGGCATGAACGTATCGGGATCTTCCGCCTGGATACGACATTCAAGCGCGTGGCCGCGGAATTGAATATCATCCTGCCGATAACTGAGCACTGCGCCGGCTGCAATACGCAGTTGTTCCTTGACGATATCAACGCCGGTCGCCATTTCAGTAACAGGATGCTCCACCTGGATCCGGGTATTCATTTCTATAAAATAAAATTCTCCGTCCTGATAAAGAAATTCCATTGTGCCGGCGCCGCGATACCCCATCTCCTTACAGGCATATACACAAGTATTGCCGATTTTCTCCCTCATTTCATCCGTGATACCGACAGCCGGCGCTTCTTCCATGATCTTCTGGTGGCGCCTCTGCATTGAACAGTCCCGTTCACCCAGGTGTATGACGTTGCCCGCTTCATCTGCCAGAATCTGTATCTCGATATGGCGCGGACGCTCGAGAAATTTTTCCATGTACAAGGTGTCATCGCCAAACGCGGCGGCGGCCTCGGCACGGGTCACCGCCACGGCATTGCGCAGGGTTGCCTCACTACGCACTATGCGCATTCCCCGTCCACCGCCGCCGGCTGCGGCTTTAATGATGATCGGGTAACCCAGTTCCCTGGCAGACCTGCCGATTTCGTCAATATCATCACCGATATCGCCGCTTGAGCCAGGAACACAGGGCACGCCGAATTTTTGCATCTCTTCCCGCGCCGAGATTTTACTGCCCATCAAACGGATGGTATCTGCCCGCGGGCCGATGAATATAAAACCGCTTTCCTCAACCCGTTCGGCAAAATCGGCATTTTCAGACAGAAACCCGTACCCGGGATGTATCGCCACGGCATCGGTAACCTCAGCGGCGCTGATTACGGCCGGGATATTCAGGTAACTGCCGGCTGATACGGCCGGACCGATGCAGACCGCTTCATCAGCCAACAGTACGTGCTTTTGTTCCCGGTCTACTTCAGAGAAAACAGCGACTGTCTTAATGCCGAGTTCGCGACAGGAACGCAGGATACGCAGAGCAATCTCGCCTCGGTTGGCAATGACCACTTTCTCGAGCATGGTTATCTCTCAACAATGTCAGCCGGGGCGCCGGTTATCTGACAAAAAAGATTCTACTGGTCACGGATAATGAACAAGGGTTGTCCGTACTCAACCGGCTCGCCATTAGCGACCATGATGCGGCTGACGATGCCGGCTTTCTCGGCTTCAACCTGGTTCATGATTTTCATCGCTTCGATAATACAGAGCACGTCGCCTTTTGCCACGGCCTTGCCCAGTTCGACGAAGGACGGTTTGCCCGGCGCCTGGGCTTCATAGAAAATCCCCACCATGGGCGAACGTACGATGTTTTCCTCCGGTTCTTCAGTCTCTGCCGCTTCGGGACCCGGCGCAGGTTCCGCAGCGGGAGCGCTGTGCTGGCCGGCAACCTGTATTTCCTTTGCTGGGACAGCGGCGGGGGCCTGTGCCGGCACGGGCGCGTGCCGGTTGCGGCTCACCCTGACAGAATCCTTGTCCTCGTGGATCTCGATCTCATCGATGGCGGATTCCTCCAGCATCTCGATCAGTTTTTTTACTTTTCGTATATCCACGCTCTTACCCCTTTAATTTATCCGCGGCCGCCTGCAATGCCAGGCCGTAACCCGGCGCGCCGGCGCCGCTGATCACCGCCACGGCCTGATCCGACAGGTAGGAATGGCGCCGGAATTCCTCCCGGGCAAACACATTGGACAGGTGGACTTCAATGAACGGGATAGCAACTCCGGCAAAAGCGTCCCGCAGGGCGATACTGGTGTGAGTAAATGCCCCGGGATTGATGATGATGAACACGACACCTTCCTTCTTTGCCCGGTGGATGCGGTCAACCAGTTCATGCTCAGCGTTGGACTGGAAACAGTCCAGGCTGTGGCCCATGCGCTCAGCGGCCTCCACCAGGTCCCCATTGATGTCATCGAGGGTGGTCGTACCGTAAATCTCCGGTTCCCGCTCCCCGAGCAGGTTCAGGTTGGGCCCGTGCAATACCAGTATGTTTGCCATGACAATGTCGTCAGATGAAATCAGATGTTCGCTACTTTTTGCTGCATATTAGCAAAGATAGGCGAATTATGCAGAAATTATTTGGTTTTGGCAAGATGAGGTGGGGACAGAACACACCAACTCAATGAACAATGATGAGTAAGATACGACAATGGTTTTAAAGTAAGCCAGTGATGATGCTTTCCGCTTCTTCGGTTGGCAGGACACCGGTTTTGATATAGGCTACTTGGCTGTTTCTATTGATAATCACGGTATAAGGCAGGGCGCCGACGTGGTTGCCGTAGGTCTCGGCCAGCTTAATTACCTCCAATTCTCCCGCCAATACCGGGTAGTTCATCTTGTTCTCTGCTACGAACTCGCGTACTTCTTCCGGTTTCTGCAGGGCGATGCCGATGAATTGCAATCCCTTTGCCTGGTACTTGGCCTGCAATAAAACGAACTCCGGGACTTCCTTTAAACAAGGCGGGCACCAGGTTGCCCAGAAATTCAGCGCAATCACTTTACCGTCCCACTCAGTGATCGAACGCAGCTCCCCGTCCAGGTCCGGCAGGGTGAAGTCCGGCCTGTGCCTGCCCAGAATAGGCGCGGCCGTGGCAGCTTGCATCGTGTTGCCGTTTGCCTGCGTTGACAAACGGACAACTTCGTCATGCTGAAAATGGTACAGGCGAAATCCCAGGTAGGCGGAAACAAATACTATCCCTGCCAGCACAAACCATAAAACAGCCCTGCTCATGAGGCCAATAACTTTGCCAGGTGCTGCAGGAATTGTTCTGGCTTGACGTAACCTATCAAACGGTACTCCTGCAATTCCCGTTTGTCCGCGCCGAAAAACAGGACGGCCGGCGGCCCAAACAGGTGAAAGCGTTCGAGCAATTGCTGATCCTCGGTATCATTCCGGGTCACGTCCGCCTGCAGCAGGACGACATCGGATAAGGCCTGTTTTACCTCCGGCTCGGTGAACGTGTCTTCTTCCATCTCGATACAGGTGACGCACCAATCGGCATAAAAATCGAGCATCACGTATTTGCCCTCCGCGCTGGCGGCAATCAGCTGCTGCTCCAGCTCTGTGGCAGTCTTGATACGCTGAAAATCCAGGCTAGTCCGTTCTGTCGTCGTATGTGTGCCGGTCAGGCGTTCAAGCGGCCTGAAAACATTATCAGAACCTGATGCCGCACCAATGATCAGTGTGGCGCCATAAATCAACATGACGACACTGAAAGCTTTCGAGAACTTCGACCAGTTATCCCCTCCCTTCTGTCCCCTATCTTCTGTCCCCTGTCTCCTGTCCAGCGCGCCCATCAGCAGCGCGCTGACTATGACCAGCAACGCCCACAACAACATGGCAACGCTGCCCGGGATGACGCGCTCCAGAAACCAGATCGCCACACCCAGCATAATGATGCCGAAGCCCTGTTTGACCTTTTCCATCCATGGGCCCACCCGGGGCAGTAACGACCCGGCGGAGGCGCCGATGGCCAGTAACGGCATGCCGAAGCCCAAACCCATCGAGAACAGCGCCGAACCGCCGAGTAACGCATCTCCGGTCTGGCTGATATACAGCAGCGCGCCGGCCAGGGGCGGAGCAACACAGGGGCCGACGATGATGGCGGAAACTGCGCCCATGAGCGCGCTGGAATACAAACCGGTCCCCTGCCGGGACGCTGACAGGGAGGACAGCCGGGTCTGTACTGCTGCCGGCAGGCGCAGTTCATAGAAGCCGAACATGGACAGGGCCAGGATGACGAATACCAGGCTGAACGCGCCAATCACCCAGGCGTTCTGGGAAGCGGCCTGCAGGTTCACCTGGAAAGAACCGGCCAGCACACCCAGCAGCGAGTAGGTCAGCGCCATGGCCAGGACGTAGGCCAGGGACAGCAGAAACCCGCGCCGAGCAGTCACGGTCCCTGGCTGTCCGACGATGATGCCGGACAGAATGGGGATCATAGGGAATACGCACGGAGTCAGCGAGAGGAGTACCCCAAAAGCAAAAAACGCCAGGACATTCAGGATGAAACTGCCTTGTTTCAGCCGTGCGGTAATCCTGTCCTGGACCGAAAGCTGGCCCTGGCTGACGGATGGTGCGGCCGCCGGAAGGACTTGTCCCAGGTTGACGTTGATTTCCTTTTGTTGTGGCGGATAACAGACCGACCCTTCCTTGCAGCCCTGGTATCCCACCTGGAACAGGGCATCGGAGATCCCCGCCTTGCCGGTAAGCAGCGGTACATCTACTGCGACCAGCCCGGTATTCACTTCCACCTCGCCAAAGGATTCATCCTGTTTTACCTTACCCCGAGGTATCAGGATCGCACTTTTATCTATCCTGAGATCATCCGTCAGGGAGGTAAACGAAAACTTGTCGCGATAGAGGTAATATCCCTCCTCCACTGCCCAGGTGAAACGCACGATGTCGGAGCCAACCAGTATTGCGGTGACCTGGAATGCCTGGTCCGGATGCAGAATTTTATGGCTGCTCAAGTTGCCGTCATCCGGGGCGATCAGATTTTTCAATCGTTCGCCGATGGATTGCGCAGACGCAGCAAGGGCGACCAGGCACAAGAGAGCGGCGATTATCCGTTGCGGTTCAGTTATTTTCAGAGGTGCATTCATCGACCC
>JAAXHV010000493.1:0-701 GCA_012270695.1 Gammaproteobacteria bacterium
ACGTTATTTACGGCCCCGGCGCCACCGATCAACGACGAGATCAACAGGTCCAGGTAAGGCTCGCCATTGTCCGGGCGCGTCCCGGCGATGTTGAAGGCCCAGGTATGGTTCCAGCCGGCGACGGCATGGGTCGCGTCAATTTGATTCAGACCGGTACGGATGAGGTCACAGATGGTTTCCTGGGGACCACCGGTACAGTTGACGTGGGGAGCGGGTTCTTCGGCGTTCAGCATGGTGCCTTTGGGGCCAAAGTCCACCGTAACAGGGCGATACAATCCCTCATTGAACGGAGGTTGTACCTGCGCCCACATCAACAGCCCGGCATAGACGCCGGATAAGGTATTGGAGCGGTACGAGTTGGTGAAAAAATCCAGTTGCGGCGGCGATGCCAGGGTAATCTTCAACTCATCTTCCGCTACAGTAATTTCCGCTTCCAGGGTCTGGTGACCGCGGCCGTGGCCCGTGTCCTCCGCCACGACGCTGGAATGATACACACCGTCAGGCAAGTCCCGGACCCTGGCGCGCATATGCGTTTCCGCTGCATCAAGCAACTGTTCCACACAAGCTTTTATTAGCGTTTTGCCGTAACGTTCCAACAGGGCTGTCAGGCGCTGTTCGCCCAGCGTTATAGCCCCCAGTTGCGCGTTCATGTCGCCACTCTGGTATTTACGCGAACGGAAATTGGTCAGGATCAGGTTCAG
>JAAXHV010000493.1:728-1480 GCA_012270695.1 Gammaproteobacteria bacterium
CCGCCCACGTCCACCATGTGACCTTTACTCACCACCCAGAAGACCAGTTCATCCTCGAAGAACAAAGGTTTGTACATACACATGTCCGGCAGGTGGCTGCCGTCATAGGTAGGATCATTGTGCAGGTAGATATCGCCCGGGTTGATTTCTCCGGCAAAAAAACGTGCCACGGCTTTTGTGGCCAGCACCATGGACCCAAGATGAGTTGGGATATCCTCACCTTGTATGATCATACGCGCGTCCCAATCGAAAAGGGCGTTGGAATAATCCCGGGCAATTGCGTAGACGCTGGAGCGCCCGGTCTTTTCCATGGTAGTGGTCATGGCCCGCTGGGTTGCCTGCAGAGCGCCCTGTACGACTGACAGGGTGACGGGATCGATCTCGTTTGGCATTGTCGGTATTGTCATCTCAACAGGCCGGCTTCGGCCATGTCGGATAAACACTTGCGGTAAGCGCCCACCGCGCGTTCTATATCGGCCTCATCGTGGGCTGTTGACAGCCAGCCTTTGGATGAGGAAATCAGCACCCGTTCGCGTGCCAGCCGCAATAACAGATCGCGACCCAAATCCATGCGACTGCTCATGATCTGCCGGTGATTGACGATGGCCTGCTCCGTAAAGAAAACATTATACACAGGCCCCGTGCCGACGACCTGAGCGCTGATCCCGGCAGTGTCGGTCACCTCCCTGATAGCTGACCGGATCGACTCTCCCACCTGGTTCAGCCGGTCAAACATGCCGGGTTTCGCCAGT
>JAAXHV010000494.1 GCA_012270695.1 Gammaproteobacteria bacterium
TTTTAAATACATCAAATATGACAGGATATGCTTACAGCAGAAACGACACAAGCCGATGCGCGGATTGTCCTGACCAAGGCATTACTGAATGCCGGCAAGCATCTTGGCTTGTCCCAGGCTGAATTGGGCCAGGTTATAGGCAAGGATCGTACTTCAATCAGCCGCGGCATCAGAGAAAACAGCAAAGCGGGGGAGCTGGCGCTGTTGTTTATCCGCTGTTACCGAAGTCTGTACGTGCTGGTGGGTGGGGATATCGGTGATATGAAACACTGGATGCATACAAACAACCTGCATACCGGCGGCATCCCTGCCGAGCAGGTGAAAACCGTAGCGGGGCTGACTCGCGTTGTCGACTACCTGGATGCTTTGCGCGGCAAGGTCTGATGGATATCTGGGCGGCCTGCAAGGAAGAGGTCACATTAAGTGCCATTGAAGGTGAGGCAATCCGCATAGTTGAGAGTCAGGAGCAGGTAGCGACCAGCAGCCTGGTGGACGGCCTTGCCGAGCAGTCATTACTTGAGGAAATGCTTGAGCGGTCGAAACCGCCACTTCCGGCAGGCACGGAAGGATTGCATTATTTGCTGGCCACACCTTTTCGTTACCCGCCGCTGCCATACGGTTCACGGTTCGGCCGGCGCCTTGAACCCGGCCTGTTTTACGCTTCGCAAAAACTGGCGACCGCTTTGGCGGAAGCCGCTTATTACCGGTTTGTATTCTGGTCTGGCATGGAGGAAGCGCCGCCTTCTTCCAGGTTTCTGACACAGCACACGGTTTTTGCCGTGAATTACAGTACCGCAACCGGGCTACAATTACAGAGACTGCCGTTTGCTGCTTATGAAACACTCTTGACCGACCCGACCGATTACGTCATAACCCAACAACTGGGGGGCGTCATGCGCGCTGAAGGTGTTTCTGCATTCGAGTATGTCTCGGCCCGTGATTCAAACAAAGGCACTAATGTAGCACTGTATACTCCCGAGACATTCAAGGGTAAGCAACCCTTGTATCAACAGTCCTGGCTCTGTGAAACCCGACCTGACAGGGTTGTCTTCGCCAAGCCGAACGACGTGTATCAATTCAGCCTGGATACCTACTTGGTTGACGGCCTGTTTCCTCAACCGGCGCTTTGAACAATTTTCTGGAAATGCGAATTCTTCACCCTTGATTATGAAATAGAGACGCTGGACAGTGGAGATACATAAAGGTGCGCTCTTGGCTGAACCACTCCGCCAGCATTTCAGGACGATAAAACGTAAAGACTTCACGTGCGCGGGGTTTCGGGTCACGATAGTCGGTGAAATGGGTCAGTTCCTCAGTGCTCTCAAACACAAACGGCAATGGTTCTTTATTGAGATTGTACTTAAGTCTGGCTTTAGCGTATCCCGAAGATTGATATTCGACTGTAGTCAGGCGCTCGCCGGTTTATCGTTGAGATACCGTACCGGACAGCGTCCGTGATGAACACCTCGAGCCGGGGTGGTAGCGCGGGATCAGGTCAAATCGAATTCGACGACGGCGCCGCCGCTGCCGTACAGGGGGCCGTAGGCATGGACCGTGGCGCCGTTGAAGTTGCCGCCGATGGCGCCCAGGATGAAGGCGAAGTGCTTGAAGCCCATGTCCACCCGCGCCGCACCGGCATAATCGGGGCAGGCCTTGGCCAAAGCCTCCGCGTCGCCCTGTTCCATCATAGACAGTATCTTTTTGTTCCATTCATCCTCCGAGGTATCGGCGATTCTGTCGTCGCTGATGTCGATGACATGACGGTAGATGGAACCTGACAGGCCGCCTACGCCGATGACAGCCAGTTTCCGGCCCAGTTCAGACGCGGAGTCGGCGGCGACCCGGCCCAGGGACTCGGTCATCTGCCAGTCGTGGTAGACGTTATTGGAAGTGATGGCCAGGGGTAGGGCCCCATCCGGGTTCAGGAAGTTGGAGGCGACGATGGAACCAGTGTCCACGGGGAAGTGATCATAGTCCACGCCTTTGGCCTTGATGCCAGCCTCGGCAGTCTTTTGCAGCGCAAGTTCGGCAAATTCCACGTCGATCTTCATATCGAAAGGCAGGTCGCCGTATTCGTGCCAGTTCTCGTCCACGTGCAATCCTTGTAGAACAGCCCGCGTCTGCCAGAGTTGGTCCAGTACCGCGATCCACTGGGTGGAATAAACGGCTATCAGGTCCGGGCCGGAGACGGCCAGTGCCTTGCCTGCGATTTCCATGGCATCCGCGATTTCGCCCCAGGGCGGATTATCCCGTTGTACGTAAGGTAAGGGGGAGCCCGGAACCAGAAAAGCGGAGACGACGCTCATTTAGTTTTCACCTGTTTGTCGTAGTGGTTACCGCTTGTGCGGGAATGGTGATTACTTTTCCGATCATGCCGCCTTTGCCAAGCCGGCCTTTACCAAGTTCCATTCCATGACCGCGTTGCCCGTGCCGATCACCGTGCCGTAACCATAGAGTTCTCCCGGCAGTTCGGGGTAATCCATGGCGGCGAACATCCAGGTAAAGGCACCGGATTTTACTTCGGCAAAGGCTTCATCGATGAACTGGGGCAATACCTTGAAGACTTCACCGATCTTGCCTCGCCGCAGCAGGTCGATCATGCGCATGTCCCACAGGTAACCCGCATAGTTCTGCGGATGCTCCTGAGACATGTCCTCGGGCGGCACCGGCTCTTCATGGAAATGGTAGTGGCACAGGGTATTGGACGCCAGCAACACTGCGCGCCGTCCGGTTTGTTCGATGGCCTTACGCGTGGCCTTACCCAGGATGTCCATCTCTTCCAGGCCCTCCTCCGTGGTCAGGTAATAAGGTGAATTATTTGCAGAGATGCCGACTACCGGGATATCCCACTGCGGGCGGATCATGTGCAGGGTGGTGATGGTGCCGTAATC
>JAAXHV010000495.1 GCA_012270695.1 Gammaproteobacteria bacterium
TGCGCGCCCCTTTGTTTTCGGCTCCGGCCAACCTGATCTTTACCCGAGTATCCCGTCCGGCAAGTATGTCTACGGCCTGTTTTGCCGATTCTTTATCCGGGAATACGGCAAACCCGGTCGGTCCCCAGGAGGTCTGGCCTATGCCGGTTGCCTTGTTTTCCAGCAGGCATTCAAGCGTTCGCCTGACATTGTCACTGGCAAACAAGCCACCCTGGGCTGTACTGAAATATTCACCGATGTTTGCCTGAATCCTGCTGACGGATGCCCCGAACTGCCGGCAATCATTTTCTATGATACTCGGCAGCATCTCCATCAACACCTGTTGGCAAATCTCCGCGCTTGCCGCGCGAGACATATCCGGCAATGAATTGAACGCTTCTAACTCTTCCGTCCCGCTCACTCCCTTAGTCCTCTCATCCATTACCAGGACAAATTGCCATTCTTCAGGAAAATCATGGCGGAAGATCAGCGTTGGCGGTCTGTTTCCCTCGGTTTTGCCGCTGTCAAGGATGAAACCACCCTGCTTGAATACCCCCAACCCTACTCCGGAACGCAGGCCCCTGCCGGTTGCGCTCGCAAGTTCTTCAACACTGGCATTGATACCGTACAAACCGGTGATGGCAGCGCCCAACGCCAACGCCATCTGTGTGCCGGAACCCAGACCCTGGTGCCGGGGAATGTGTTCTTCAACTTCAACCCTGACCCCGGAATTTATGCGGAAATAATCCAGAACAGTTTGTGAAATTCGGGCGATATAGTCATCATCCGCCCCGTGGATGTCCATCCGGTCGCTATGACTGGCATTCACCACAGTGGAAAAACCCGTAATCCCGACGCCGATACTGCCGTAACGCCTTTGCAATCCGCCCTTCAAATCCAGGAACCCCAGGTGCAGACGAGCTGACGCGGCGACGCTTACCGTACCGGCAGCACCGGTATTTTTTTGTGTCATCTTCATTGCCACAGCCTTATTCTAATACGGGACACCCATGAATTCTAAGTTCTAATACAGGACACCCATGAATTCCTAATATGGGACACCCATGAATTCCGTCCCCAGGAATATTCAAATATTCAAAAGTATGCGGTTGCCGTGGGAGGCTCCCAAGGGTGATTTGACGATCAATTATGAAAATGGTATTGTTATACG
>JAAXHV010000496.1 GCA_012270695.1 Gammaproteobacteria bacterium
CAATTCACGCGAAACCAGGGTTTGCAGGGCGTTGATAATCTGGGCGGACAAGACGATGGGATCTTTGCTTCTGTGCGGGTAGGCGCCGTGTGCGCCGACACCAAATACCGTGATGTCGACGGAATCGACACTGGCCATGACATAACCTTTGGTATGAATGACCGTCCTGACGGGGAATGATGCGCTGACGTGTAAACCCAGGTTGTAATCAGGCCGTGGGAAACGTTCGAACAAGCCATCTTTCAGCATGGCCCGGGCGCCGGCGCCGCGTTCTTCAGCAGGCTGGGCAATCATCACCAGGGTGCCACGCCACTGGTCGCTCATGGCCGTGAGACGTCTGGCCGTACCGGTAAAAACGGTCATGTTCACGTCATGCCCGCAGGCATGCATGACATTGACCGTATTCCCATGTTCATCGATTGTGGTCGCGGTACTGGCATAGGGTTTGCCGGTTTTCTCAAGGATGGGCAGGGCATCCATGTCCGTCCTCAGCATGACCGTAGGGCCGTCGCCGTTTTTCAATACGCCGACGACACCGTAACCGCCGACTTTCTCCGTCACCGCAAAACCCAGGTTACGGAGTTCGGTTGCCATCCGCTCACTGGTTTTTGCCTCGTGGAAGGATAATTCAGGATTCTTGTGCAAATGCTCATAAAGGGATCCAAGATAAGGATAATCAGCTTGAATCGCCGTTTGTAGCGCAGTGTCAGCCTGTGTGCCTGACGCCAGGTGTGCGAGGCCAAGAAAGAGTAGGGTGTAAATTCTCATTTGACGATGCTTCAGGGATAATGAATCCGAACGGAACCCACCAGGGAACGTAGCTGTTATCGTCTCAAATAAAGCGCATAGCTACCAGGATGATGCCGGTGAGCGTGATCATCAAACCGCCCAGCGTAATGACCAGTTCACGCTTCAGGAGAGACAAGGCATTATTCAATTCGGTAGTAGTCACCAATTCCGTACCTTGTTCATTGAGAATATCAATAATTGCCTCTGCCTGGTCCTGGCTGAAACCGGCCATTTCCAGTCGGCGTACAGCCTTTCGTGTATCAGTGATGCTCATCGATTTTCCTCCATGAGACCCTCCGTAGTTTGCTTATCCGCCAATGCGGTCAGGTGACTATAACATACTGGAGATAAATCACCAAAGCCTTCATCAAACGTGGTAGGGGCGTCGTAGAGAGGATATAATACGGTCCGACTCCGGGAACAAAAACCGTTTTCATCCGTAACAAGTATGGAGAGAAACCATGGCTCAGGATACCATCACCGGCGCACAGGTATTACGCGAGCATTTCGGCGAACCGTTGCCCATAGCCGTTGCCGTAGAAAAACCGCAGCTTGATCATCATCACCGGCGCTTTATAGAACATTCTCCATTCCTGTGCGTCGCAAGCGCCGGGGCCGACGGTCAACCGGCCGTCTCGCCAAAGGGCGATGCGCCGGGCTTTGTGAAGGTACTTGATGACAAAACACTACTGATTCCCGATAGGCCGGGTAATAATAAAGTCGAGGGCTTCGGGAATATGGTGGAAAACCCAAAGGTATCCCTGATATTTTTTATTCCGGGCATTATGGAAACACTGCGTGTCCATGGTAAAGCGGAAATAGCACTGGACAAGGAATTGCTCAAGCTCGGCAGGGTCGGCTCCAAATTGCCCGCGGTGGCCACGCTCATACGAATCACAAAAGCGTATATGCACTGTGGCAAGGCCATCATTCGATCAAAGCTCTGGGATCCCGACCAGCACATTCCCCGGGGTGTGATACCACCGTTTGGTCAGGTCATCAAAGAGCAGGCAAGCGTACCGATGTCCCGTGAGGAGGTACAGGGAATAGTGGACCAGGAGTATCAGGACAACCTTTACTGAAACTCTGCTACACCGTTCAATCATCAGTCACAGCAGGTAGTCAGATCCGACTATTGAATTCGGAAACCCGGGCTTCCGTTTTATCATCTTCGGCAACTTATTTACCGGGGAGAATTTGCATCCCATCTTATGCGCATAATCTATATTATGTTAAATAGACTTTGTCTATTTAACATAACATAATTTTTTTGTTTGCGATACCTTTGCATTTTTCTGATTTTCAGTCTCTCCCCCCTTTTATATCCGCCAAGCTAATAGCCGCCCCATAGGCCACCCTGATGGCCCGGCCATAGTTTACTCAGGCCCGAAGTACCAAAAATAATTAAAGCGAGTGCTTTAAAAGCAGCTTAAGCAGCTCGAGAATCACAGACAAGGCGTAATATGCGCCTACTGAAAACAACGCAATAATAATCAGGGTTTCCATTATTTTATTGCTCCACCGCGTCCGGAATCGGACAGTTTGTTGTGCCGCAATACGGCTTTGGTACGCTCAGTCATGAGCCGTTTTTACACCCGATTTCGAGGACTGGATCTCACGAAGATTCTGTACGTCGTCAATGTCTTTCGGACGCCCTACTGCCAGTTTGTTCTTGATCAGATGTTCTGCAGACAGCACTTTAACGCTTAAATTATCGACTTCCACTTTGCCCGCGGACTCAGAGGCCTCATCATAATCTACTCCTGCTATCTGGGTAATAATGTCTATGCGTCTTGGTGCAACGCCGATTTGAAAGACGATGCTTTCATCTGAAAAATCCGAGGCTGATATATCATTCATTGGCACACCGAATTTAACCAACGCCTGGTATACCTTTGCAGCATTATCCGGGTCAGGCCGAACCCAGATATCAATATCCAT
>JAAXHV010000497.1 GCA_012270695.1 Gammaproteobacteria bacterium
ATATCACCTGGAAAGAGTACTAGGCTGACAACACTGACAAATTTACCGGCGGCAACCGTAAGCAATGACGTGTCAAGCAACATTTTCAGACGGTTTCATGCAGTCACGGTTTTTTACACATTAAAATATTGAATGCTTGTTCGGCAGCACTTGACTTATCCTTTCCGCGACACCGAATAATCCAGGCAGGAATTTTTTTTCGATATTCTGATCATTGATGCGTGCAACGTTGCCGCCAAAAGTGACCGCGGCAACGGGAATTTTTTCATCATTAAAAATCGGCGCGGCAAGAGTATACAGGCCGAGTTCCAGCTCTCCGTCGACACGGGCATAGCCTTGCTGTTTTATTTTTTGCAATTCTTTTCTTAAATTCGCCTTTGTGGTGATCGTGTTCGGCGTGTGCCGCTTCAGCTTGACATTCCTGATATATGTATCGAGTTTTTCTACTGTTTTATGAGCCAGTATCGCCCTTCCGGCCGCCGAGACACAGGCCGGGAGATGAGTGCCGGGGTAAAACGTCAGCTGATCGAAACGATCGAACGAACTGTGCGCAATACTGACGATATCGTCATCCTGCAACACTGATACCGCACACGTTTCGCTGACCTTCTTGCTTGCGGCATTGATAATTGGCTGGATCACCTGGCCAATGTGCATGGAAGTCAGGTAAGAAAAACCCAAATCGAGAATTTTCGGTGACAATCGAAAGCGCTTGCCGTTACTGACGACGTAACCCAGGGCAGCCAGTGTTAACAATATGCGTCGGGTTGTCGCTCGGGTCAGGTCTGTTTTTGCAGCCACGTCCGCTGGCGACATTTCGACATCCTCAGCATCAAATGCCTTGATGACTTTCATGCACCGTTCGATTGATCCGATGAAATCCTTTGAGTCTTTTGAAATCATGCAGTCTGTGCCGGCAACAATACTATAACTTATTGACAGTATACATATTTCCGTCGATGACAAGCGACGATGAGATATGCGGGTTAAGCGGTTGATCCTGATTATCCATCGTACGACATAGTCGTCAACTCTTTCTGGTCAACCGCGCGTAGTAAAATCCGTCCGTGGCGTCCAGGCAAGGCAGCAGTTGCCGGCCGCAGGCTGTGGCGGTTCCCCATTCCGCCCGGATGCGCTCGGAGCTGGCCGCAGGATGCTGATCCAGGAAGGTTTCTATCATCAGGTCGTTTTCTTCGCGCAGCAGGGAACAGGTTGCGTAAACCAGCCTGCCGCCCGGTTTCA
>JAAXHV010000498.1 GCA_012270695.1 Gammaproteobacteria bacterium
CCGTTATTTCGGCGACTGCCTGGCCCGCCAGCCCGCATTTCTCAGGTGATGCAATGACAAATCGTCAGGATAGGCGATTTGCATGACGTAAACCGCCTGCACGTATCCCACAGCAACAAGCGGCTTGGTAAGAAATCCAGGCTGGCGCGTCAAAGAGAGAACCGGGTTTGGGGCCCGGCTCTCTCTTCTTGTTTACTGTTATGGCTGTCAGAACTGATGCTGACAACTGCGGTCAGGTTAGAACAAGAGGTTTCCGTCTGCCGCTACCGTCAAATCGGCAATAGCTGTATCTAGAAGTGTGATAGTCCCGCCGCCATGATCAGACAGGTCGATCGTGACATTATCTCCTCGTTCTCTTAGTAAACCTGCAGTCGCTAATTCCTGTGAAGTTGTAGTATCATCTTCATCCGCATCGAATTCAGAGACGTCGATATTAAATGCCTTGAGGTCGATTTTATCGTCAGTATCGTTAAAATCGTGGATGATATCGTCTCCATCACCATCGTCAGGGGTGAATATGAAGGTATCTTCACCCCCTTCGCCATGAAGATCGTCATCGCCAACGCCGCCGGTTAACTTATCAGCACCTGCTCCGCCTTTCAAAGTGTCACGACCGCCACCGCCTTCCAGCGTGTCAGCTTCACCTTCACCCATGAGAACATCGTCTCCGGCGCCGCCTTTGAGCGTATTCATCTCACCATTACCAGTCAGCTCATCGCGATACACAGATCCGGTGATGTTCTCAATATCATCCGGAAGTGGGTTATCGGCATCTGTGAAATTTGCCATAACTCTTTCCTCCGCTGCCGCATAAGAGACGGTATCTACACCATTATCGCCGTCCTCTCCACCAGAAATCATTCCATTCTGGTCAGTAGAACTGAGGATGAAGGTATCATCGTGAGCAGAACCCTGGACCATCTCGATGTTGACAAGCGTATCGCCCTCCGCATCGCCCCCCGTGCCTGTTCCGGTGCTTATATCCACCGTGACACCTTCTTCTGAACCGG
>JAAXHV010000499.1 GCA_012270695.1 Gammaproteobacteria bacterium
AGCATGGCAGCCAGCACGCGTTTTCTTGACGAATTTTCTTCCGCTTCATACCTGCGCCGGACCTCTTCGAGTTTGCTGCCAGGGGTATTTATCCCTGTCTCCACGTGGTGAAAGACCCGGCGGGTTAACTGGTCGATGAGAGACTGTTTATAGGCAAGATTGTTCGGCACATCGTAGTAGCGGATCCAGTAACCGTCATAATAGATACGTTCTTGTCCGTCTATTTCCCTGATTGTGCCGTTAGCGACTTCTTGAAGCATAAGATGTATTGGAGTTGGCACCCCCTCAAGCTCAGCGCTAGGAAGAATCCTCCGGGTTCTGGCTGGTAAATCTTGTCCGGTAATATTTGCTGTTCAGAACTGACAGCACACCCAAGTCAACCGGCCCTTCCCGTACCAGCGCCTCCTGGCGGGTTTCCCGCCCCTGCCGGTAACGCGCGTACACACCCAGTGCCCAAAGTGGGAAATAGTGGCTGTAACCATGGTAGCGCAGGTAGAACACCCGGGGAAATCCGGTGCCGGTGAACGCCGCTTCTCTCCAGCCTTTTGCGCCAGGCGTGTATGTACGCACCAGGTAATTAATGCCTGTTTCCACTTCTTCCGCATCTGTTTCACCCATCGCCATCAGGCCCAGTAGTGCCCATGCGGTTTGTGAAGCGGTGCTTTCTCCCGATCCTCCCAGGCCCGGTTCATTATATGAGTCACAACTTTCACCCCAGCCGCCGTCCTTGTTCTGGATTTCTTTTAACCATTTCACTGCTTTACGCAGGTAGGGTTGCTTCGGATCCTCACCCAGGGCGCCCAGGCCGACCAGAACGGCCCAGGTCCCGTAAATATAATTGACACCCCAACGACCGAACCAGGCGCCACAGGGTTTCTGATCCTGTTGCAAAAATTCAATCGCGCGCGCGATAGGGGGGAAGCTTTTGTCATAGCCGAGCATGGCCAGCATTTCAATACAACGCCCGGTCAGGTCGGCCGTGCTCGGGTCGACCAGCGCGCCATGGTCAGCGAAGGGTATATTGTTGAGATATTCGTAATGGTTGTCGATATCGAAAGCTCCCCAGCCGCCGTCCGTATTTTGCATGCCGATAACCCAGTTAACGGCCTGGGCTATACGCTTTTTCTTGTCCGGGTGATAATGAGCGCCGATGCGCAGCAAGGCCATGACCACCATACTGGTATCGTCGACATCAGGATAGAAGTCATTTTCAAACTGGAACGCCCAGCCACCGCCTTCCAGGTCCCGCGCCTTGCTGATCCAGTCCCCCCGGGTAAAGACCTGTTTATCGAACAGCCAATCTGTTGCCGGCTTGATGGCCTCGTTATCCGGTCTCAGGCCGGCCTCGGACAGGGCGGACAGGCTCAGGCAGGTATCCCACACCGGTGAGACGCAGGGCTGAACGTAGGTTTGCTCCTCATCCTCGAGCACCAGGTCCTCTATAGCTTGTATGCCGCGCCTCATGTCCGGATCGGTCACTTCACAGCCGCGCAACTTGAGTGCATAGACGGCATTAGCCATGGCCGGAAAAATTGCGCCGATACCGCCCTCCCCGCGCATGTGTTCTCGCATCCAGGTTTCCAGCTTGCGCATGGAAAGTCGCCGGATAAACCCGGGAACCAGGGGCTCGAACAACTTGAGCAGGCGGTCCAGCAGGAGAAAAATGTTTTTAGCGTGGTTTCCGGGGGTAAATTTATCAATATGTTTCAGGGACCCCCGCTCACGTTTGAACAACTCCCTGATGTCGGCGCCGTGATGCACCGGCCTGTAGGAGAAGATCAATAACAGGGGGATAATGACACAACGGGACCAGTAAGAAACCTTATCCAGGCTGAAAAACCACCAGCGCGGCAGCCAGATCATTTCTGCCGGCATGGCGGGTACGGCGCTCCAGGGTAACTGACCAAAATTCGCAAGCAGGATACGGGTAAAGACGTTGACCTGCTCAGCGCCTCCGTTATTCAGCACCCAGGCCCGAGCCCGCCGCATAGCTTCTTCGTCAGGATCACAACCGGCTGTTTTCAAGGCAAAATAGGCCTTTACGGTAGCACTGATATTGCCGCAGCCTCCTTCATACAGGGGCCAGCTTCCGTCCGGCAATTGGCGGCTGAATATATAATCAGCCAGACGTTGTTCCCGCGCCTCGTCTACCGTACCCAGCAGATGTTGCAATAATATATATTCGGCGGGGATCGTCGTATCCGCTTCAAGGTCAAAACGCCAGTACCCGGCGCGGTACTGGCGTTCCAGTAACGCAGAGCCGGATTGTACAAGCGTTTTGGCTATGGGGTCGCTTTGCGGAACCGGGATATTTGCCCGTTCCCGTTGCAGGAACCGGTCTGAAAGTAATTCACCAAATACCGTGTTTGTTATTGTTTGTTCAGACATGGCTCCGTGTTCAGGAAAAATTAACTAAACATTCTAACTTATGTTACTAAATTTGCAATATTTTATTCGGCTGCTGTGTTTTATTCAGCTGCTGGCCACCGATATCGTTGACAACCTGTTGTCC
>JAAXHV010000500.1:0-194 GCA_012270695.1 Gammaproteobacteria bacterium
GCTATCTTGTCCATGCGCAAGTCCTTGCGCAGTGATACCGGCTGGTTGAGCTCGTACACCAGGCAGCAATCCACGTGGTCTTGGACGTTTTTTCCCACATTTGGCGAATGATGGATCACCGGGATCCCGTACTGTTCTAATTCCTCACTGTTGCCTATGCCGGATAGCATCAGCAACTGGGGGGAGTTGACCAC
>JAAXHV010000500.1:224-3195 GCA_012270695.1 Gammaproteobacteria bacterium
ACGGGTTCCTGAAAACGTCACACGCTGCGCCAGGGCATTGACAATCACCTTGAGGTTTCTGCGTTGCGCCGCGGGTTTCAGGAACGCTGCAGCCGCGCTGCATCGTTTGCCTGCCCTGATGGTGAAATCATAACGACCGAATCCCTCCTGGCGTTTGCCGTTAAAGTCATCGGTCCAGGAGTAACCAGCCTGTTGTCCCGCTTCGATGTAGGCATCGTACAACGGGTTATCAGCGCGTGACCGGCGCACGGTTAACTCGCCATCGCGACCATGATACTGATCATCCCGATCCACATGTCCTTCCGAGCGCTTGAAACAAGGCAACACATCCGCGTAGGACCAGCCCGGCAGTCCCATTTGCTCCCAGCCATCATAATCCATGGGGTTGCCGCGTATGTAAATCATGCCGTTGATAGTCGAACTGCCACCCAGTACCTTGCCCCGCGGCCAGTAAACCTTGCGTCCGGCGAGATGAGGCTCCGGTTCCGTGTAATAGTTCCAGTTGTATATTCCGGAATGCATCAGTTTGCCCATCAGCATGGGCAGCCGGAACAGGTAGTTGGTGTCCCGACCTCCCGCTTCCAACAACAGCACCCGGTTTTCCGGGTTTGCTGAAAGCCGGTTTGCCAGCACGCAACCGGCGGAACCGGCGCCAACCACGATATAATCGTACACCTGGGTTACGTCATGGGAAGGATGAGAGAAGGTTACCACTGAATCGGCTCTGCCCCTTTTTCCAGCAGTTTCTCATTGCAAAGGGCAAAGGGATTCGGTAGGCGTAAAAACTTGTCGCCTGCCGCCGGATGCGGCATGGAGATCACTGCCGGATGTGTATCAATTCTGGCGTCCGCTGCCATTCCGCCGGCGACGGCGGCTTCCCGCGCGGCGTCACCGAATAACAGAAATACGACCGGTTGTGAAGGCAGCGCGGCGAAGTGCCTGATCAGTCGGGCGATGAACGGTCGCCATAACAGCAGGTGGCCGCGCAATTGGTGGGGGTCGCCTTGCACCGAGAAACGGCTGAGGGTGAGACTGGCATTCAGCAACAGAACGCCTTGTTCGACCCAATGCTCGATCAATCCGGAAGGTGAAGGAAAACCGGAAGCCGATTCGCGAATAGCCTGCAACACACCAGTCCACGCCTTGGTTCCCCGCGTGTGACGCTGATCGCCGCTGCGAAACGCGTACACAAATTGAATCAGGCTTCTGACGCTGCATGAAAACATCTTTTCCAATTCGCCCCAATCGTCATAACCACCCGCTTCAAAAGAGCGTCCGGTGGAGAAGCCGAGACTGGGATAAGGGTCCTGCCCCACTATCACGCAGCGGACCTGGTCGGGAGTTACATCGTCAAAGGCCCGGAACAGGTGTGCGCCGGGAGGTTCCCCAGGTAAGGAGAAATGCCGGCGCGACGGAAATATCGGTTCCCAGGGATGCAGCGTCAAGCTCTCGTCAACGTTGTCGAAAGCGGGTTCAGCGCCGCCCAGTACCTGTTGCCATTCCGGAGAAAGATCGGCGCGCCAGTTCCGCAGCAACTCTCGCAGCGCCGCTCTGAGTGAAATTTGCGTACTCGAATATGGCTGTTGGGCGCTTTTCATCATCCCCCTCTTACCTGTGTGAATCTTATATTTACTTGACAAACTTGTCAAATATAAACGTGCTGATAAAAACGAGAGCCGGAGAGGATTTGATTGGCTTCGGGTGTTTCACAGCCTGACTTGCCAGAATGACAAGAGCAGGTCTGATGCCATTACTCCAGGGAACAACCTTTGAGGATGATGCGGGTAATGGTATCTGTGGCCTTGTTGAAGTGTGCCCGGGTCAAACGCTTGATGCCGAGGACGTTTTTTATTTGTTGCTCGAAGTCGGCATAGTACTGGGTAGCGCCCCAAACGAGGAAGAAGAAATGGCGGGCGTCCACGCGCTCCATTTTCTCCTGGTCCATCCAACTCTCCAGTACCGCGCATTTTTCATCGGTCAGTTTACGGATTTCTTCGTTCTCCGCCTCAGTCAGTATGCCGGAGCCGCGGATCACCTCATCGGCGAAAATCCTGGAAGCCGCCGGGTGTTTTCTGGAGTATTCTATCTTCGCGTGAATATAACCCCGGATCGCTTCTGCCGGTTCCTTGTCCACTGTGATCTGTTCCATGGCGCGTATCCACTCAGAACGTAAGTCGTTGATAATGCGTCGGTAAATATGGTTTCTCGAAGGGAAGTAGTAGTACAGGTTCGGGCGCGGTATATCTGCCGCCTGAGCAATATCCTCCATACGAGTGCCCTGAAACCCGTGCGTTACCAGCAGTTTTGCCGTGGCTCGCAATATTTGTTCTTCTTTCCACGCGCGCATCTTCGACGATTTTTCTGGCATGCCTGTTCTTTACTCGTTTTGTTATAGTAAATCCGGCCTTGCCCGAACCGGCGCTTTACAGAATTTGCCATTCACTTTACATCCGCCCCGGATTTCTGGCCAAGCCGCTTGTTATTATCGGAAACATTTTAGTTGTCAATAAGTTAAGATGATACTCCAAAATAAGGATGATGTGCGCAAGCGACTCCGACACCGGCCCACACAACAGCAACAGCCACTGTCATCGTGCTTTTAACGTATTGTGATGCCTCCGACACACCTTGTATTTAAATAAAATAGTTGACACTTTTGTATAACATTATTGTATAATTATTGGGGCCTTTAATATTGTCTTTTGCAGGAGGGTGTCATGAACAGGTTAATTGTGGGGTTCGGATATTATTTTGCGATTATTCTACTGGCGCTGGCAGTGATGGCAACGGGTTTGGCTTCGACGGTGTTGGCGCAGGCCGCGCAGTATGAGCTTGAGGAAGTAGTGGTCACCGCGCGTAAGCGCGAGGAAGCGCAGCAGGATACGCCAATATCCATTACCACGTTCGATCAGGACAACATGGATCAGGCGAATATGCTGGACCTGCGTGACATAGGCAAATACACGCCGGG
>JAAXHV010000501.1 GCA_012270695.1 Gammaproteobacteria bacterium
AGCCCGAACGCGCCCAGACAGGCGATGAACACGGCAAAGAGGGTGGCGTAGCACACGATGCTGAACCACCGCTCTTCCTCGCGGTATTGACGGTCAACTTCCTCATCAAGAAAAGACAGGCGAAACGGCTTGCCCGGCAGCATTTCCTGCCATTTTTCTTTTAAAAAACGGAGCGTACCTGGCACATCCTCCGGGCGGATACGAATCATCAAATGCCCTCCGGGAAAAGGTTCCCAGAAAAGTTGCAACACAGCAGGTTCAATGGGGTGATGGAGCGAGCGAAAATGAAAATCCCGGACGACCCCAATGACCGTCAGATCCTGTGCATACTGACCTGTGCCAACCCGTAGCGTCTTACCCAGAGGCGCTTGCCATCCCAATTTTTTAGCCAGGGCTTCGTTAACGATCACAGATGTGTTTTTATCGCTATCTCGTTCAAATCTTCTGCCCGAAATCAGCGGAATACCCAGTGTTTCCAAAAAGTGTAGATCACACATGAACAGCTCTATACCTTTGGGGGTCGCACCCTCCCACGAAACTTCTGCCGGTATCCGGGTCCCGTTCCTCAGCGTGTGTAGTGTTCTCGTGGCATTTAAAACAGCGTGGTGCGCCAGGACTGCCTCCTGGTAGGTCTTGAAGGTCTTGGCCAGATCCGCTCTTTCCTGTCTTTCCTGTGTCAAATTCCAAAGGTTGACCTCCACAACCTCCTCCACCTCAATACCCAGCGGTTTTGTTCTCAGGTAATCCAACTGCCGGGTCATCATCAGCGTACCTGCCACCAAAAAGGTAGCAATAGCGACCTGAAAAACCACCAGTGCGCGACTGATCAGGTTCATTCGACCCACCCCGGACCGGCCTTTAAGCGCCTCGACCGGCAAAATTCTGGACATCACAAAGGCCGGGTAACTGCCAGCGACGATGCCCACGAGCAAGGTCAATCCAAGTAGAAAACTCAGTGTGATTACATCCGCCTCACCGGAAAGCGAAAAATCCTTGCCTGTCAGACTGTTAAAACCCGGCATGAGCATCTCCGCCAGCGCCAGTCCGAGTGCAAGCGAAATAACGGCCAACAGGACCGATTCCGACAGAAACTGCCTCGCCAGTTCCGTCCGCAGCCCTCCCACTACTTTGCGTATTCCAACTTCCCGGGCACGGGAAAATGACCGGCCCACCGCAAGGGTCGTATAATTCACACAGGCCACCGCCAGCACCAGCATCGCAATGCCCGCCAGGATGTAAGAATAGACAGGATTGCTCCCGGATCTCAGGCCGTAGCGCTCCGAACCAAGGTGAACCTCTCTGAGCGGTTGCAATTTCAGCTGCCTGACGACTATGTTTTCAGGCCACGCCTTCACAAGATCTGCAAATCGTCTCTCGACTTCAGAAGGACTGAGATAATCTGGAAGCAGCATATATAAGTGGACAAACCCACCGAGCCTTCCCCATACTACGCCGGAAGCCTCAAGTGGGTAGAGAAACTCAAAACGAATACTCGAGTTCTGGGGAATAGGCCTGATCACCCCGGCAACTGTCAAATCCCGGAGCCCCGGATCGGACGGAGACTGATTGATCTTAACGGAAAGCGTCTTACCAATCGGATCTTCTTCTGGAAAGTATTTTTGGGCCATGGTCTCGGTGATGACCACATGGTGCGGATCCTTAAGCGCGGTGGCCGGATCACCTTTGACCAGAGGAAAGGAAAACACCTCTAAAAAGGCCGGGTCTGCATAGTCAAAAAATTCCTGGATCTCCTGGTCTCCGTGTTGAACAAGGCCTCTATACGCGCTAATTCTGACAAAACGGGCATCCGGAAACGCCTCGGACAGCATCGGTCCCAATACGTCCGGCACCGCGGCCGACGGGCCGGTCGGGTAACCATCCCGATAGACCCTGTAAATCCGGTCCGCATTCTCGTGAAACGCATCGTAGGTCCATTCATTCCGAACAAACAGGAAAGCCAGCACACAAAACGCAACCCCGATGGCCAGCCCGGAAATGTTGA
>JAAXHV010000502.1:0-564 GCA_012270695.1 Gammaproteobacteria bacterium
ACGTTCTGAGGAATGAGTTTGGCCGCTGCGCCAGGTATGACAAACCAACCACCTGCTTCCCGCGACGACCTGCGCGATTTTATCTGGCCGTATCCGCCACCGCTTGCAGCCTCCTCGTTCGCGGAGGTCATGGCGGCCATCCGTCCATATATATCGAAGAACCTGCACGACGGCTGGGGTTGGGAACGCATGCTCGCGTGCACCCGTGACCTGCCTGCAGAGGCCGCCAATTATTGGTTCGGCTTTGAGTATAAACTCCAGGACCCATTGCCATCCGCCGACCTGTGCATCGGGGTTGGGTTGCATAGTTCAGTCTCACGGCATTACGCAAACAGGGGAAAAGCAACAGGCGCTGATGCCGCTAGCGCGGCATTTGCGCAGACGCTCCTGGAGAGCGAGCGGGACGGCTCTTTTCTGTCCCAGATAATCGGAGGCGCTATTGTCGAATACGACATCTCGACGGAGCTCGGATCGCGCTCCCCGGGCATCTTCCTGGCCTGCCCGGAATTCTGGGATCACAAGAAACGCGGCTATACCAATCCAGGAGCGCTGACCGCGGCCCTC
>JAAXHV010000502.1:575-2254 GCA_012270695.1 Gammaproteobacteria bacterium
CGGCGGCAACGGCCCAGCCCGAGTGCGACAAGCAAAGGCGGGCTGTCGAGATGCTGTTCGACGCCCTTCCGTCCGGCGCGCGCATAGCCTATGCCGGCGCGTTCCCGGGGCGCGGGTCGCCGGCGATTCGCCTCCTAATCGCCGGCATCGAGGCAGACGAGGCGCCGGGAACGCTCCAGCGCGTAAACTGGCCAGGTTCGGTCAGCGCTGCGGCGGCCGCAGTGTCCGGCTTTCGTGACCTGACCCCTTATATCACGGTCGCGATCGACGCCGGTCCCGACGGTATCTCGCCGCGCCTGGGTCTGGAGATGTTTCAGTCACCCAGTTTGTTAGACCGCTTTGAAAGCAGCCCGGAAGTCTGGCATCGCTTTATTGACCGTCTTGTGGAACATGACCTGTGCCTGCCAGCGAAAGCGGTCGGCCTGCGAGACACGGTGCGGGTGCAGTTTGTCGCGGACCCCACCAGCGGCTTTCGGGCGCGCAGGGTAATCAATCATTTCAAGATCGGGTTACACGATGATAGCGTCGAGGCCAAGGCTTATGTCTCCTTCTCGCCGATGCCTCCTCCGTTGACACCGCTCATCCTGCGCCTGTTTCGCTGACGCGCGTAACACAACGTGCTCAAACCCCTTGTATTTCGCGGTTCAGGTGTGCTATATTTGTTTTGTCTGACAACCCTTAACTGGAGGATATATCCATGAAAGCTCCAAACGAAAGAAGTCTGGACGAAATGCGCGCTCACCTCATCGACAAGGCTGCCGATGACGAAACCTTCCGCGGCCAACTGCTGTCCGATCCCAGAACATCGATTGAAGGTGAACTCGGCATCACAATTCCCGAAGGTCTGGCTGTGCAGGTGCATGAAAACAGCGCAGAAGAGGTTCACCTGGTGCTGCCCCCCGCGATGAAACTGTCAGAGGCGGAGCTAAGCAGAGCAGCCGGTGGCGCTACTTCAGGGTGGTGCTGCTACTGAATTCTTCCGCTCACGTTCCGCGATGTACGGGATAGTGAGCAAAAAACCGGGTTAGTTGTTCATCGAGCGCGGGCATATCCGCATTATAGCCCTGCATTTTCAGGGACTCACTGTAGGACTTTTGAAGTCGGGGCAGAAACCACCTGGGCAATATCCGATGGCAACAAATGAGACGCAGAGCGCACCGGTTATGATATTCTTATCACTTGCGGATGCCACACCCGATACGGTTTCGCCTAAGTGCTTTGTCAGGCTTTCTATGCAGCTTGATAAATAGCCGGTCGGTATTCGGGCAGCGGAATCGGTTTGCCATTCGACTTTGCCGATTCTAACCAGCTTTCTTTCGCTGCCAGTACTTCCGCCAACGCTTCGGCTGGGGATTCCCCAAAAGCAGAACAGACTTTCAGGTCCGGAATATCAGCGATGTAGCCTTGATCCTGTTCACTGTAAAAAATATTGATGTGATAGTCTTTCATCACTCTTACTCCAGATGGAGACTTTGGGTTTCAATCAATTGTAGCAGCTGCTTGACCTGATATGGTTTTGCTTTCCCTTTGACATTTTGTATGTTTAACAGTTCAGGAATGTCTGGATGCACGAAAATGTGGTGACTTCCCTTGATTCTATCCAATTTGAATCCGAACATCTCGGCACAAGCCACTGCTTCTGAAAAACGTATATTCTTCGTTCCTGACAGGAGCTTTTG